>JAICYU010000003.1 GCA_025934025.1 Terriglobales bacterium | reverse complement strand
TTTGGCTTGCCACAGCACAAAGTAGCGCAGCAGCCGACACAAACAACGGAAAACCACTTCCCAGTTGGGAGCGTGCCAACCGCGCCGCTCGCGACAATATGAAGAGCGGGGATCCTGTTGCCGCCGGAGCGCTGGTGGACGAGGTCTTCGCTGATCACGGCATTGACCCAGCCGTCTCTGTTGCTGCCCCTCCATGAAGGACCGTCTGGTCCGGGCGGAAGTGGACTTCCAGAACGGTAAGAGCCGTGGCGTTACTGAAGACAAGGTTACGGCCACGGTTAACCAGCTTGCCGACCGCTTTGCCGCACCCGCTTACGCCCACACCGACGTGAGCGAGGTAAAGCAGCTTCGCGTGCGCATGCTCACGCTTTATCCCAGCATGATGGGCCGCGGCCCGGCCGCCACGCGCGACGACTCCAAACCTCATTTCGAATCCGAAATGAGTCCGGTGGAGGCGTTCCACGTTACGGCCACCATGATCCATCAGAAGATATTCAACCCTGATTTTCAACTGACCCAACAGGAAAAACAGGATAAATCGTTGCAAGATTCCTCCTCGGACTCCCCGCGGGCGAAGGGAAATTCGCACGGAGAGCGCGGGCAGGAAATGCTGGACATTGTGCAACGCGGCGCGTCGTCCATGAGCATTACGGACATGCTGAATCAATGCGGAAAATCACTTGATCTGCTGGGCGTGAAAGGAGAGGGCAAATGAAAGGACTTACAATAAAGTCTCTCTGGTTGGCAATGTTGCTGCCGATCATGTTCTTCTGCAGTGGGTGCGGAGGCGGCACTGGAGCAACCTCTCTTTTCTTCAAGGTACATACTACGATCACTATCAACGGAATTAGCCAAGACGAATCGAATGTTACAGTGGGCGGTTTTGTCCCCCTGTTCGGAATACTGTTGGCAAATTCATGCTCGCAAAATCCGAACGGAATAACCGCGTTTGGACCCGATAACACAAATAGCTCTGGCTTGTTCACGGTGAGCGATTCTAGCCGCGGAGTTGCCATCGGACCTAGTTGCACTTGGGAGTTCCAACGAGACGTAAGCGCCCAGTGCCCAGTTCCTACAATCAATGATCCAGTGAACGTGACATTCTCAGGCATGCCAGTACCCCTGCCTTGTGGTACAGCAGTTAATACGTTCACTGCCAACCCGAGCAAGATTGATCCTGGCAATCCGCCAGCTACAGTAACCCTCACGGCCAGAATATGGTAGCGACCTACGCGATGCCAAAAGTAGATTTCTACGACTCGGCCCATACGCTCCATTTTGAGGTAAGCGCCTTGAGTGTTTCACCAGACGGAACTACGCTCGTTTTTCCGGGCAATCAGCTCACATTCAACGGCAGATTCTCTGCCACCGTGTACGTGATGGACGCTAACGGAAACTGGGATGCAGTAGGAGGGGCTGCCGTGAGTATTGAGCCACCTCCGCCGCCGCCTCCAGATCCGCCGCCATGCGGCCCTCACCAGGATTGCGGCTTGAGCAAAGTTGCGATATAGCTTTTCGCATACTGGAGGGCCACTATGAAAGGTTGCCCTCCTCTATATCTAATAAGGAACAGATCAAACAATGAGTCTCATATCTGGCGGAATTCGTTTGCTTTTAGTAGCTGGACTTTTATTTCTTTGTGAAAGCGGGGTGGCTCAAGGGTACAAAACACATGAAATTGAACTTGGGCCTGAGATCAACCAAATATTCCTGCCGGTTCATCCCGTCGGCAGTGTGCAGTACCAACCGGCAATAGGCGCTCTGATTGCCATCAACTTGAGGAAAAGCTTTGGGATTGACTCTTCTATAAGCATTACGCCAACCAGTCCAATCTCTGCGACAAGCCTTGCTGGCGGCCGGTTAACACAGTTCTTTGCGGGAGGAAGGGCAGGTCTTTCAAAAGGGCGGTTAAGAATCTATGGCAAATTCCGTCCGGGAATAGTGAGCTTTGGGTCAGCAATCACAAGGGTCGGTCCGCCACCGCAATTTCAATTTTTTCTGGGCAGACTAACTGCACCCGCATTCGATTTCGGTGGTATTACTGAGATTGGTATCTCAAGGCGATTCGCTGCGCGGTATGAAGCTGGCGATACGATCATAAGATACGCTGGTAGAAATTTGTTTTTCGGGGATCCTCCCACCAGTCCCGAAATTACACACAATTTCGAGTTCGGCATTGGATTCATGTTTCTCTTCCATTAGCCATTGAGGAGCTGCAACCCTTTGCGCAATGCAAAATCGTTTGCTTTCTTTGTCGCACTTCTGATCTCCCGCAGTGTTCCGGCACAGGAATTCACGCGTACGGAGATTGGATTACAATCATCCACTCTTCACGGGGACCGGCTTCTGACGGTTACCGACATGGGTGTTGGGGCGAGGTTCAGTTACAACCTAACACCGAGCATTGGGTTTGAGTCCGAGTTCGATTCGTACTTCACGAACCTGAATGAAATCACGACTCAAGATGGAGGCAGGGCGACTGTCTTCGTTGCAGGCGTCAAAGCAGGCATTCGCCGGCGCAAGTTTGGCGTGTTCTTCAAAGCACGACCGGGAATCATGAGTTTCGGCAACGTTCCCACGCGGGCCGCAATCATTACCAGCGGCAGCGAGAGAACACGCAAAACTCATGCAGTCCTGGATTTAGGTGTTGTGGGCGAGTTTTATCCTTCGGCCCGCACAATCCTCAGATTGGATGCTGGACAGATGCTTATTCGCTACGGCGAAATCCCGGAGGCAATCGGTCTCATCGGCGGTCCCTCGCATTTGGAGGTTGGACTCAGCTACCGTCTAGGCAAAATTGAGACCGGGCATGAAACCTCATTCAGGCCAAGGCGCTTTGCTGCGGGCGTTCAATATTCTCTGTTCACCTCCGAGCGAGGGCTTGACACTGTTCGCGACGAGTCCGGGGTTGGCGGATGGTTTACCTGGAATTTCAGCAAGCATTTTTCGCTGGACTCAAGCGCGACTTACTTCCCCAGGCTGCTCCATATTGCAGACTTTCAACAGGGAGGCAGGACATTTCAGGCGGTAGCGGGGCTGCTTGGCGGCATCCGGCGAGAACGTTTCGGTGTTTTTGGAAAGCTCAGGCCGGGGATCCAGGGTTATACAGCAACCGAGGGCAACGGGATCACATTCGCTGACTCTACTTTTATAGACTTCGCTCTGGATGCCGGCGGGGTCATCGAAGTTTATACGTCGCCCAACACCATGCTGCGGTTCGATGCCGGAAACACCAACATCTACTATCGTCCGAGAGATGTAATCGTGAGCAATGGCCAATTTCACGCTGCCGGCTTCACCAACAACACCATCCAGCTCACCGCCGGATTTGGGTGGATATTTTAAGCGAATATCTTACGCTGCCACTTCCGGCGCTTTCTCCGCGGCAGTCAAAGCATTCGGCAATGCATCTTCTCCCGAAAGCAATGGCCAGCCGCGACGGAGCACGTGCTCCAGCCATGCGCCGGCGATTTGCGAAGTAAGCACAGCGACAAGCACCAGAGCCGTGTAGAACTTGGCGTTGATGATTCCGGCATCGAAGGCAACGCTCGCCAGCACGATGCCGGGGCCCCCACGCGCATTGGTGGTGAGCGAAAGATTGATCAGATCAAGTCCGCGGAATCCAGCCAGCCGTCCCGCGAGCGAAACAGACAGGATTTTGATGACGCAGGTGCCAACCAGGAAAAGCACCAGCAGTTGCCACGAGAAGGTCTTCACCAGATCGAGTTTCAAGCCGACGATGGCGAAGTACACCGGGATAAAGAACGCAAACGAAACTTTGCCGATCGCGTCCAGCGCTTCCGCAAAAAGGCGGCGTTTCTTGTGGACCACCGCGAAAGCCGCCAGGAACGCCGCGAACACAAGATTCACATCCAACGCGCCGGCCAGAACGCAGTAGGCAAGCAATACCGCCAGTGCATAACCCACCGGTGATTGTCGAGCGAGAAAGTTGTACTTCGATTTGTTGATTCTTTTAATCGCTCGCGGCAGCAGTGTGAGACCCAGCACGAAGAAACCGACGGTCGAGAGCAGATGGTAGGCCATCTGGCCGGGATGCAGCACGGCAGTTCCTGCAACAGCCGTCGCCATAGCCAAAGCTGCCCACAGCACAATGTCTTCCAGCACCGCCACGCCCAGCACCAATCGCGCGAACCGCGTGTGCAGGATCTTGAGATCGGCAAAAATCTTGGAAATCACTGGAACCGAGGTTACAGCCACGCCGACCGCCAGAATGATGACCAGGGACAGCTTGTTTCCCTTAGGACCGGAAATCGCGGGGCCGACCAGCATGGGGCCGAACACCAGTCCGAGGATGAAAGGAATTCCTGTTCCTACTGCGGCCAACCAGCTTACCTCGCGCCGCTCATTCCTGCTGAACAACTGTTTGGTTTCCGCGCCGGACATGAACATGAGCAGCAGTAGCCCCATCCAGTAGACGAAGTTCAGAATGGAGGCATGCTGCTTTGCCAGTTCCGGAAAGGACGTGGAGGCAAAGTGAATGCGTCCCAACAGAGCCGGCCCAAGAACGATTCCTGCCATGATCTCGCCAATCACTTTGGGCTGGCGCATCTTGACGAAAAGAAAACCTAGAAGCTGAGCGAGTCCTACCAGGAGCAGCAAAAGAAACAGAACAGAGGTCAAGTCAGAGTTCGACATGCCCCTGTAAAGATGCGGCAAAGCTGCACCCCGTTGCTGGCGAGCGGTTTGTTACCATCAGAATTAGATGGATAAGACGGACAAACCGCGGGTTCGCTTCGCGCCTTCGCCAACAGGACAGCTCCACATCGGTAACGTGCGCACGGCGCTCTACAACTGGCTCTTCGCCCGCAAGACCGGCGGCAGCTTTGTGTTGCGCATTGAAGATACTGACGTGGAGCGCAGCGAAAAACGCTTCGAGACCCAGCTCATGGAAGACATGAAGTGGCTGGGGTTGGATTGGGACGAAGGCCCTGACGTTGGCGGGCCTTACCCACCGTATCGCCAGTCTGACAAAATGAGCGTCTACCGCAGCTATGCCGACCGGCTCATCCGCGAACAGAAGGCCTACTACTGTTTTTGCACGGCCGAACAACTGGAGCGCGAGCGGCAGCAGGCGATGGCTGAAGGCCGCCAGCCGATCTATTCAGGCAAATGCCGCGAACTCGATCGGGATGAAGCCGAGCGCCGCCGCACGGATGGCGAGGCTGCCGCAATTCGGCTGAAAATTCCGGAGCATCCCATCCGCTTTCACGACATCGTACGCGGTAATGTGGAGTTTTCTAACGAAGTAGTGAGCGACCCGATCATCGTCCGCTCCAGCGGTATGCCGGTTTATAACTACGTGGTGGTGATTGACGATGCCGATATGAAGATCACGCACGTAATTCGCGGCGACGACCACATCTCCAACACTCCCAAGCAGGTTGCGCTCTATGAAGCGCTCGGCCTGCCCGTGCCCGAATTCGCGCACCTTTCAACCATTCTCGGGCCGGACCGCGAGCGTCTCTCGAAACGGCACGGCGCAACTTCAGTCGCGAATTTCCGCGAGATGGGAGTGCTGCCGGAGGCGTTGATGAATTATCTGGCGCTGCTGGGCTGGGCCCCGAGCGGCGGCGACCGCGAGATCTTTCCCGAAGACGATCTTATCCGGGAATTCTCTCTTGAGCGCGTCACGCCTGCCCCGGCGATTTTCGACAATGACAAGCTGAATTGGCTTAACCGTCATTACCTGAAGCAGAGCCCGCCGGAACGGATCCATTCGCTGGCTGCAGGATTTCTTCAGCGGGCGGGGCTTCTGCCTGAGACTGCCGATCAGAGCATCACCGCATGGGCCAACCGCCTGATTGATCTGCTGGCGCCCTACGTGGACCGGCTGGAGCAGTTGCCGCAGCGGGCAAGCATCATTTTTCACACTGATCCCCAAGCAGCACTCGCGTCGGAAGAAAATTCTCAGGTGTTTGCTAATGAGAAAGCGATTGTTGTCGTTCAGGGTTTTGGCCCACGCATCGCCAACGATTCGCCTCTGACTGCGGAGCGATTCAAAGCCGTCACGAATGAAATCAAAGCCGAAACCGGCGCAAAAGGCAAGGATTTGTTTCATCCCGTGCGAATAGCTCTGATTGGCTCCCACTCCGGCCCAGACTTCGACCGCCTGATTCCGCTGATCGAAGAAGGCAGCCGGCTTTCTCTTCCGGTGCACGTGGAGAGCGTGCGCGAGCGAGTGCAGGAATTCCTTGCCGCGCTTGAGCAGAGGAAATGAAGGCGCATTTCAGGTTCGACTTCAGCTTCCCTCACATTTATGAAGCGAAGCTCCTGCAGTCAGCTCCGCCGATTCATCCGCTTGAAACTCTCCATCACTATCCCGCGGAGTTGGAAGAAGGCGACCGCACCGGCGCTTACGTGCGGCTGGTCCCATCGGCCGGCGCAGCATGGACCGGTTTCTTTGCGCTGGGTTTCGATTCTGCGCACGTGCTCAACGCAATTTTCTCCTGCCCTGATCCTGATTCGGTCTGCGTGGTCGCGGGCGGCTACGCCTATGTGGTGAAGTCCACCGACCCCGCGCAGTGGTTCCAGATTGAGCAGCGTCCGGTGACGGAAATCCGCGCGGTGGTGGAACTGGGACTGCTGGCGTTTGTTGGCTTCACCTCGATTACCGCGCTGGGAGCAGCAGGCATTATGTGGACTACAGGTCGGCTCTCCTGGGAGGGAGTTCGTGTGATCAAAATCGAGAACATGGTGCTCGAAGGCGCGGGCTGGGATGCAATCACGGACCGCGAGGTGCAGTTCACAGTGGACCTGAAGACGGGGGAGCACACAGGAGGAGCCAAGCCCGCAGGCTGACAGGATCATTCCACTTCGGCCAGCGCCTGACCGGCCTCGACCGCTGCTCCCGGAGTGACATTCAATTTCTTGAGCACTCCTTTCTTCGGCGACTTCAGCTCGTTCTGCATCTTCATGGCTTCAATCACCAGCACCGGCTGGCCCGCTTCCACCGCGTCGCCGACGGCAGCAAGAATCCGAACAACTTTGCCGGGCATGGGAGCTGTGATTTTTCGCGGTCCCTGAGCGCCGGCTTCTGATTCGCGGCGCGAGCGCAGTGAACGAGGATCGCGCACCACCGCGTTAAAGCGATGGTTGCCGACAACAATGTTGGTCTCGCCTGCGGTTCGCTCCTGCTTGATCTCGTAGGATTTGCCGTCGAGCAACAGTGAAAGCACGCCGATGCGCGTGGTGACGACATCCAGCGGCAGCTCGCGCCCATCAAGCTTGCACAGCCAGCCTGACTCGCTGCGCGTGAGCTCTACCTTGCGGACCTTGGCGGCTACTGTGACCTCGTAGATCACTGGCCGGCTACCCCCTCGTCGCGTGCGGCGCGCTTCCACGCAGAGCCGGTTTTCCCCTGTGCGGCAGAGCTGTTCCCATTCGGGCCGTTGCTTATCGGCGCAGCCGTGGCGGCAAACAGCGCAGCGGAAATGGCGGCAATGTCGCTGAACCCATCTTTGTTCTGAGAGAAAGCTTGCGAGAGATGCGACTCGCCCGATAGCAGCCGGTCAAGAAAGCCCGTGTCAATCTTTGCCGAAATAAAATCCGGATGCTCCAGAATGCGGCGGAACAGCGGTAGATTGGACTTGATGCCGCCGACAAAATACTCATCCAGCGCACGCCGCATCCTCGCGATAGCAGCCGCTCGGTCAGGCGCGAAAGCGATCAGCTTCGACAGCATGGGATCGTAGTCCAGCGGCACGGTCCAACCCTCGTACACGCCACTATCTTCACGAATGCCGGGACCGGAAGGTCGAATCAGGCTGGTGATCTTTCCCGGCGAAGGAAAGAAGTTGTTCTCCGGATCTTCAGCATAGATGCGGCACTCAATGGCATGGCCGCGCAGCGCGATGTCTTTCTGATCGAAGGGTAGCTTCTCACCGGAAGCGATCTTCAGTTGCAGGTGTACCAAATCGAGCCCAGTCACAAATTCCGTGACCGGATGCTCCACCTGCAAGCGGGTATTCATCTCCAGGAAGTAGAAGTTACGTTGCTGGTCCACCAGGAACTCGATCGTTCCCGCGTTGGTGTAGCCGGCTGAACTCGCGGCCTGGACTGCAACAGCGCCCATTTTCCGGCGCATTTCTTCATCAACAATGGCGGATGGCGCTTCTTCAATCACCTTCTGATGGCGGCGCTGCACTGAGCACTCGCGCTCGCCAAGAAAGACCGTATTCCCGTGTTCGTCGGCCAGCACCTGGATTTCGATATGGCGGGGATTCTCGATGTACTTCTCGAGATAAACCTCGGCGTCGCCAAACGAGCGTAGCGCCTCGCTCTGTGCCGCTTCAAATGAGCTCTTGAATTCAGTCGCGCTGCGCACCAGGCGCATGCCTTTGCCGCCGCCGCCAGCCGCTGCCTTGATCATCACCGGGAAACGAATCTCGGCCGCGAGCGCCTCGGCTTCCTGAAGCGACAGCCCGCGTGACGAGCCGGGAACAAACGGCACACCAGCGGCCTGCATGGCTTGGCGCGCGCGCGTCTTCGATCCCATGAGTTCCATCGCCGAAGGGGGAGGGCCGATGAACTTCACGCCTGCCTCGCCGCACGCACGGGCAAAGTTTGCGTTCTCTGAGAGAAATCCGTAGCCGGGATGAATGGCCTGAGCTTCGCTGCGGCGGGCCACCTCAAGAATCTTCTGAATGTTGAGATAGGACTCCCGCGCGGGGGCCGGCCCGATCAGGTAAGCTTCGTCAGCCATGCTGACGTGCAGGGCCGCGCGATCAACATCGGAGAACACGGCAACCGTGGAAATTCCCATCTCGCGGCAGGCGCGAATCACGCGCACCGCAATCTCACCCCGATTGGCTATAAGCACCTTCTGGAACATGGCGAAATAGTGATTTTAACAAGGCCAAGGAAAGGACACCGCAAACAGGCCTAGCGCGAATCCGCCGCTTCCGCCCAAACGGCAACGGCGTATCCATCAGCTTCTTCTGAGAGCAGGCGCTCCCATCCGCCATGAAGCTCCGGCAGCGCAGCTTCGTTTTGCAGGCGGGCAAAGACCCGAAGCACTGGCTGATCAGCGGGAACCTGCATCTCAAGCACTCCATCGCGCAGCTCTGCCCGGCAAGTGCGCGAGCCGCTGGTGACGTACTTCTTGCGCAGCTCGACCAGTGTGGCATACCAGTGCAGCATCACGTTTTCGCCGGTGGTTAGCGCCCAGTTCAATTTTGATCGCTCGAATGTTGCCGGGTTCTGCGGATCGGGAACGTCGCGGAAATCAAAATCTTTGAACTCGTCCCTACGGCCCTCGCTCACCGCTTTCTGGAGCGCCGGATCGCCGTAGTCGGTGAAAAACTGGAAAGGATTGGCTTCGTCGTACTCCTGTCCCATGAAGATCAGAGGAGTCTCCGGAGCAAGCAGCAGCAGGGCCGCAGCCAGCATTCGCGCGCCGCGTGGAATAAGAGTGGTAAGCCGCTCGCCTTTGGCTCGATTGCCAGTCTGGTCGTGGTTCTGCATGCAGAACACATGCGCCGGAGCAGTCATTTCTCGGCTGCTGGTTCCTCGCGGACGTCCTTGCCAGAACTGAAATGGCTCTCCCTGAAAGACGAAGCCTTCATTCAGCGCGCGCACTATCTGCTGCGGGCTGCCGAAATCCTGATAGTAGCCTTTGCGCTCACCGGTAAAGAACGCGTGGATTGCGTGATGAAAGTCATCGCTCCACACGGCATCAAGGCCGTAGCCGCCAGACTGCCGTGGTTGCACCATGCGGGCATCATTCTGATCGGTTTCAGCGATGACGCACACCTCCCGGCCAAGCTCTTGAGTCAGCGCATGAACCGCCTGACTTATTTCTGCCAGGATGTGCGTCGGAGAGTCATCGCGAATGGTTTGCACCGCGTCCAAGCGAAGACCGTCGAGATGGTACTCGCGAATCCAGTAGCATGCGTTCTCTACAACATAGCTGCGAACACCCTCGCTCCCCGGCTGGTCATAATTCACAGCATCGCCCCAGGGAGTCTTGTATTTATGTGTGAAGTACAGGCCAAACATCCGCAGGTAATTGCCTTCGTTGCCGAGATGGTTGTAAACCACATCGAGCATCACTGCCAGCCCAAGCCGGTGCGCCGCATCCACAAACCGCCGCAGTCCCTCTGGGCCGCCATAGCTCGCTTGCACCGAATAGAGCGACACTCCGTCATAACCCCAGTTGCGCGTTCCCGGAAACGCCGCGACGGGCATGAGTTCGATCACAGTCACGCCCAACCGCTTGAGGTACTCCAATTTCTCAATCGCCGAATCAAAGGTCCCAGCGGAAGTGAATGTGCCAATGTGCAATTCGTAGATGATGTACTCGCTCAGCGGCAGACCTTGCCAGTTTTGGTCAGTCCACCGGAATTGCGACGCATTCACGATTTCCGTAGGCCCGTGAACTCCTTCCGGCAGCACGCGCGAGACAGGATCAGGGACGGGCTTGTGGTCATCCAGAATGTAGGAATACCGATCTCCTGCGCGGGCGAACGCTTCAATGGCAAACTGATCGTTTTCCGTGTACGGCATCTTCAGGTCTTGTGTGCCGTTCGCGGTGGTAAGGCGCAAGGTCATGTTGCGGGCAGCAGGGGCCCACACGCGGAACTCGCAGACATCTCCTTGCAGGTTGGCGCCGAGCATGCCCATGATCACTTTGCCTGGCAACGTGCTCTTCACGTATCGTGAGACGGAGTTCTTCACATCCAAGGATGCTTAGACACGATCAAGGCTTCTTGATTTTGGCTTCTGCCTCTCCGCGCCGTCAGGAATTATTGCGCGAGGCCGGCATCCCGATTGAAATTTATCCCGCGCATATTTTAGAGGAGCAGAGAGAAGGCGAGGGACCGCTCGATTACGCGCTGCGCCTGGCGCGGGAAAAAGCCGAAGCCGTGGCAGGGAAGTTTCCTCACCGCTTCGTGCTTGGCGCAGACACCATTGTGGCGGTGGGGGGTGAGGTTCTGGGCAAGCCACGCGATCACGAGGATGCCGCGAGAATGCTCCGGCTGCTCTCCGGTCGGGAACACTCGGTGACTACTGCCGTCAGCCTGATTTCCGCTTCAGGACAGAAAGCGACGCGCTCCAGCACAACGGAAGTTTTCTTTCGTGAGCTTGCGGAAGAGGAGATTCAGCAGTACATCGCAACCGGAGAACCGATGGATAAAGCGGGAGGGTATGCCATCCAAGGCGGCGCTGGACGATGGGCCATCCGCATGGAGGGGGAATATTCCAATGTGGTTGGATTACCGTTAACGCTGGTATCAGAGATGTTGCGCGCAAGCGGCTTTCAATAGCCGCGATTGCTTACTTCTTTTCGGCTGGCTGGCTCTCTTCGTCCTTCATCGCGCCTTTGAAATTCTTAATAGCATCGCCCAGGCCCTTGCCCAGGTCGCCGAGCTTGCTCGGGCCGAAGAAGATAAGCGCAATCAGCAGAATTAAGATCAGCTCTGTGATCCCAAGCTTTCCACCAAACATGATTTGCTCCATGCCGGAAACGCACAAACCCGCTCCAGGCAGTATTAGGGATGATTTGAAGTCTGATTGTAGGCCAGTTTCGCTGCCAGAGTCAAAGAAACAGTGACAGATAAGGCACTTAGCATGATGATTTCTTAACCTTCTTAATAAACTCAGAGACTCTGAATCAGGCAAGCCAGCAAGGCTGTCCGCCGGGGTAGTTCTTCGACCACAATGGACTCGTCCACTGCATGCGCACCTTCACCCACCGCTCCGAGACCATCAAGAGTGGGAATATCCAGGGCTGAGGTGAAGTTGCCGTCAGAGCCGCCGCCGGTCGAAGCCTCATCCAGCATCATGCCCAAGCGCCCGCCCAGCTCCTTGGCGAGGTGGAAGAGCCGTGCCGTGCCCTCCGTGCGTTCCATGGGTGGACGGTTCAATCCGCCCACGACTTCAATCGAGCAACCTGGATCGAACGGTTTGAGCCTCTGAAATTTGTGTTCCAGTTCCTGCGCGTCGGCTGCGCGCGCGATGCGAATGTCTACTTCTACCCAAGCTTCGGCTGGCACCACGTTACTGCGCGTTCCCCCCTGAATTACGCCAGGATTGACAGTAATTCCGCGGCTAATGTCAGTAAATCTAGTCACTTCAAGGATCTGGCGCGCCAACTCCACAATCGCGCTGCGCCCCTTTTCAAAGTCCACCCCCGCATGCGAGGCCCGCCCGCGTACGCGGACCGTGTAATCGCCTACACCTTTGCGCGCCGTCTTCAAATGCCCTGTTGGTCCTTGTGACGGCTCCAGAACCAGCACAGCCTGACACTCCTTCGCCGTGGCTTCCACCAGAGGTCGCCCAGTGGGGCTGCCAATCTCTTCGTCGCTATCGAGGAGAACCAAGACCGGCGGATGTTCGGCGCGGGCCGCGGCAAGCGCGCGCAATGCAAAAATTATCATCACAATTCCGGCCTTCATGTCGTAGATTCCGGGGCCAAACGCTCGCGCGCCTTCGACTCGAAATGGCATGGAACCGAGCGTGTCCAGGGGCCAGACTGTATCCAGATGACCCAGCAGCAGAATAGGCCTGCCGCTGTTCCCGGCAAACACCGCTTTCAGGTGATTGCCAGATTTCTCTTGCGGCACAAAAGAGACTTTGCCGCCGAAGCGAACCAGCTCTGATTCCAGAAATCGGCCCAGAGCGTCAACCGCCGGCTTGTTATCGCTTGGAGATTCCAACTCGACTAGCCGCCGGAGCAAGTCGAGCATACCCGCCTGGTGCTGCCGGCAAAAGTCGAGCATCGAGCTCGGATCTGAATTCGGGGAAGACATGGAAGCCTGCCATCATACAAAAACGGCAGGCTGGTTGGCCTGCCGTTTTTCTTCCGACGAAGGAGCGCTCTCGGCTATTTACGCCCAGAGCTTATTGGACATTTACATTCTGAGTGATGCGATAAAGCTTTCCCGCGCTGTCCCAAGCCTGAATTACTATGATTTTTGTTCCTTTGGCCGTCGTAATCTTCTGGTCCAGAACCGGCCCTGACGACTGCGCCACCTGATGCCCGTTCAGATACACCTTCATTGCATTGATAGCCGCAGGGTTGTTCTCCACGCTGGCGGAAACGCGGAAGGTCGTAGCCACGTCATCGCCATCAAACGGGCCATTCATGTAGATTCCCGGCGTGCAGGTATTTCCCTTTGGCGGGCAATCGCCTTCATAATAAGCCTTGAATCCGGCGCTGCTTTGATAGGTGTGGCCGGCCGAATCCGTAGCCGTAATCTTCAGCATGTGCAGGCCGGCAGTGACCGACCCTACCTCGGGAAAAATTTCATCGGGATTACCGAATGGTGGAGCGAAGTCCGCCATGAGTTTGTTGTCTACGAACGCGCGGACATGCGTGATCGTTGTAGCTCCGCGAAATCCAACCGCAAATGCAAGATTCTGTGAGATCACCGCGCCCGGCGTGGGTGAGCAGAGGCGCACCCCAATCGCAGAAGGATGGCAGGAGCTCGGCAGATTGCCCGTAACGCCGAAATACTCGCTCGCCTGATACGTGCGTCCGAAGTCGTCCGTGGCTTTGATCACCAGATGATGCGTTCCGTTGGTCAGGCCTCCGGGAAACAGGTCCACTCCCGACCCAAAGTTCTCGAGCGCCTGCTTGCCATCAATAAATACTTTGGTTGAGCTGATGCTGCCCGAAGAGGGGCTGGCGACCACCTCAACGTGCGGCACCTGATACACCGTTGAATTGGCGCTGGGCTGGCAGATTCTTACACCTGCCGACGAAGGCTCAGGGCATGTTGCTGAAGCGGTAACCGGCAACATTGCAATCGCGAACAATGCGGCTAGCAGGTGGAGTGTGGTTGTAGGAGAGAGATGATGGAACTTCATGTGGCGAGACCCCGGAATGGCTGAATTGCGTTCTGGTTCATCTAATTGCAATTCACAAGCCAAGCTGCTGCTCTCTGAAAAACTCCTCCGAGTGCAAAAGGAAAGTAGAACAAGGCACAAGATGGGAACTTGGATGCTCAACCAGAGTAGAAGCAGGCCCCAGCGCGGCCCATCAAAATCTTCTATAATTCGCGGTCACGATGAACGAAACCGCAAAGTCGAACAGCGCTGTGGCTCCGCCGGAAGTTCAAAGCGCGCCTCTGGACATTACACAGATTCAGGCCATACTTCCGCACCGCTATCCGTTTCTGCTGATTGACCGGGTGGTGGAGATCGAGCGCAGGAAGCGAATCGTTGCCGTTAAGAGCGTCACCATTAACGAACAGTTTTTTCAGGGCCATTTCCCTGGTTATCCCATCATGCCCGGAGTCCTGATTGTAGAGGCCATGGCCCAGGCGGGCGGCGCGCTTTTGCTCACAGAGATTGAAGACCGGCACGGCAAGCTGATTGTTTTCACCGGGATCGAGCGTGCCCGTTTTCGCCGTCCTGTGCTTCCCGGCGACCAGTTGCGCATTGAGGTGGAGATGCTTGCATGGAAAGCCCTTGGAGCGAACGTGGCGGTCCGCCTCTCGGGTAAGGCATCGGTCGGAGACAAGCTGGTTTGCGACGCCACCCTGAGCTGCCAGCTTGTGGGCCGGCAGAAATCATCTGACAGCGGCGAGGGCGAACCTGCCGAATGATCCATCCAAGCGCAGTTGTTGATCCTTCAGCAAAAATTCCAGCCTCATGTTCCGTGGGACCGTTCTGCTTTGTCGGCGCAGACGTGGAACTGGGAGAAAACTGCGAACTGATGTCTCACGTCGTAATCCACGGCCGCGCGAAGCTCGGCTCCCACAATCGCCTATTTCCTTTCTCCGCCATTGGCATCGAGCCACAGGACATAAGCTATAAAGGCGAGAAGACCGCGGTCGAGATCGGGGACCACAACGTAATCCGCGAGTCCGTCACCATCAACCGGGGGACGGCCAAGGGCGGAGGCGTCACCCGCGTGGGAAGCCATACGCTGCTGATGGCTTATTCCCACATCGGCCACGATTCCGTCGTGGGGGATCATGTAATGCTGGTGAACGCGGCAACTCTCGCCGGTCACGTCACAGTAGAGGATTGGGCGGTGGTGGGCGCGCTATGTCCGGTTCATCAGTTCGTCCGCATCGGAACGCACGCCTACATCGGCGGTCTGACCATTGTCACAAAAGATGTACTGCCGTTCGCAAAATGTGTGACTCCCCGCCACACCCAAACCTACGGCCTGAATGCGGTCGGCCTGGAGCGGCGCGGATTCTCCAAGGAACGGATCCGCCTTATTCATCACGCTTTTCGCGTGCTGCTCAATTCAAAACTGAATACCACGCAAGCACTGGAGAAACTGCGGGCAGAAGGCGATCAGGGACAGGATGTCGCGATGCTGCTGCGGTTCATTGAAGCGTCAGAGCGCGGGATAGTGAAATAGAGAGAAGCTTGCTACTGCTAGGCTGCCTTCTTACGTTCGTCCGGTTCTTCTTCGCCCACGCCTTTCACTGGAAATTCCTTCAGAACGTTCTTATTTGGCGTCTTACTTTCGGAAGATTCTGTCCCGTTCAGCAACGTATCGGCGCGAGAGAGATAATGCCGTATATAGCTCTGCTCATCCGGCCGGAGATTCGGGTCCACTTCCTGCACCATCTGCTCCTCTTCTTCTGAGCTGGTTCCGACCAGATGGAACCCATCAAGCCGCTTCCGGAATGGAACAAGATTGTTGCTGTCCAAGTGCTTCACGAGTACGCTCTTTCGCATTAGTCAGTGTTACGAATGAGATGCCAGGATGCGCCAAAGGATGCCTTTTTGGGGGCTGATAGACTGTGGAAGTGCAAGCAGGTCAAAAACTTGGCTTGATCGCCGGTAACGGGAGCTTCCCTCTGCTGTTGCTCGATGCGGCCCGTGCACAGGGGGCTCAGGTGGTCGTAGCTGCCATCAAAGAAGAGGCTTCTCCCCTCATCGAGCAACATGGCGCAGAGGCTGTTTACTGGCTTTCTCTGGGCGAGCTGAGCAAGCTGATTGAGACCTTCCAGCGAGAAGGCGTACAGACCGCCGTGATGGCCGGCCAGGTCAAGCACAAGCAGATCTTCTCCAGCATCCGGCCGGACTGGCGTTTAGCTAAGGTGCTGTTTTCCCTCGGAACCCGCAACACCGATTCGCTCATCGGCGCCGTAGCCAAGGTCCTGGAAGACGAAGGCATCCATCTCATTAGCTCCACCTCGTTTCTTGAGCCGCTTCTGGCCAAACCCGGCGTGCTTTCGAAACGCCGACCAACCGAAGCCGAGATACGCAATACCGAGTATGGCCGAGCCGTGGCCCGCCACTTGGCGCAATATGATATTGGCCAAACCGTCGTGATTGCGGAAGCTGCTTGCGTTGCCGTGGAAGCGATGGAAGGTACTGACGCAACCATCCTGCGCGCTGGGGAAATTATGCGCAGCGCTGGCATCGAAAGCTCCGTGTTCAGCCGCGCCCTTACAGTCGTCAAGGTCGCCAAGCCAAATCAGGATATGAGATTTGATGTTCCCGTGATCGGTGTGAAAACAGTCGAAACCATGCAAAGCGCCGGAGCAACCTGCCTTGCAATTGACGCAGAGCGTTGCCTGCTGCTCGAGGGCGAGAAGGTCCTGCATGCTGCGGACAAAGCGGATGTGGCCGTGTTGTCTGGATAAGACAATGTGTGTGCAATCGCTGTGTAAATCCTGTGAACAACAGAGTTCCTGAGGCTCACAAAGCGCACCTTTGCTGAACCAATCAATGCTATGTTCGTAGCGGAGAAACTCTCATGGGATCGCCTGCCCCACAACCTTCCCCTTCAGAATGTCCGCTGTGCTGCGGCACCGGATGGAAGGCCGTCGAAGTTCCAGGAAAAGCAAAACGGGTGGCACGTTGTGACTGCCGCAATGAGGCCCGGGCAGAGCGATTGCTGAACGCGGCGCGAATCCCATCCCGCTACGAGCATTGCACCCTTGCGGATTTCGCAACCGATTTTTCCGGGGCGCACCGTTCGCTGGCAGCAGCGCGGCTGGCAGCCGGCCGGTTCGTTGAAGAGTATCCAATCGAAAAAACTGGTCTTCTTGTGATTGGTCCCGTCGGGACCGGGAAAACCCATCTTGCAGTCGGAATCATTCAGGAGTTAGTGCGCAGCAAGGGTGTCCCCTGCCGGTTCTGCGATTACCGCGAGCTGCTTAAGGAAATCCAGAACTCGTACAATCCCACCGTACAGACCACCGAGCTTGAAATTCTTCGGCCCATCTTTGAGGCTGAGGTCCTGGTAATGGATGAACTCGGCGCGGTGAAGCCCAGCGAATGGGTCTGGGATACAGTAAGCCATATTCTCAACAGCCGTTATAACGAGCGGAAGACTACGATCATTACCACCAACTTTCCTAATCTTGGGCCTGGCGAAATGCAGAGTGGGCGCACCTCTCACGCTGAGGCCTCACGCAACGCGGCCCGCGGCGAAACGTTGGGAGACCGCATTACCGAGCGCATGCGGTCGCGCTTGCACGAGATGTGCCGAGTAGTGCAAATGGATGGCGTTGATTTTCGGCAGAAGGTCCAGAGCGCCAATTTCCGCTAAACTCCAGTTGTGAGCGCGAAACAACAGGGCGCGCGGACTTTCGATCGCCCGATCGTAGTTCCATTCTCGCCTGATGACCCTGCAGAGTTCTTTTCACAATTCTCGGCAGCCCCCGCAGTGTTTGCATTGCGTGGGGCGGAGAGCGGCTCGGAACCTTACGTCAGCAAGACGGCCAACCTCAGGAGGCGATTGCACCGTCTGCTTGCGCCGGCAGAAATGCAATCAAAACGCCTGAACTTGCGTGAGCGGGTGGCACACATCGAGTATTCGCTGACCGGCTCTGACTTTGAATCTGCCCTGCTGCTTTGCCGCCTTTTGCGACAAGAGTTTCCTGAAACTTACCAGAAGCGGCTGCGCCTGCATCCTGCTCCGGTAATCAAGCTGAATTTGGAGAATGCATACCCGCGCGCGTACGTCACCACCCGGCTGGGACGGGCGGGCGCCCAGTCGCTCTACTATGGTCCTTTCCGGTCACGAGGCGTGGCGGAAAACTTCATGAACGATTCGCTCGACCTGTTCAAGGTCCGGCGCTGCACCTTTGAGCTGCATCCCGATCCTGGCTTCCCTGGGTGTGTTTATTCGGAGATGAAGATGTGCCTGGCCCCATGCTTCAAAGGCTGTACTGATGAAGCGTATGCGGCGGAGGTAGCGCGCGTGCAGGCCTACTTCGATACGGGCGGCGAATCGCTGATCGCAGAACTGGAAGCCGAGCGCGACCAACTCTCTGCCGCTCTGGACTTTGAAGCCGCGGCCCAGCAGCATGCCAGGATCATGAAGGTTAAGAGTATTCTCTCTGGCGCGGATGAGATTTGCCGCCGCCTGGACAAACTCGATGCTGTAATGATTCAACCTTCGAACGAAAAAGATACCGCCGCCCTCTTCCGCTTCCATCAAGGCGCACTATTGGGGCCGGCCTCGTTGAGAATCGCGGTCGAATCGGAAGCCCAAGCGGAACCTCTGGCGCAGAGCCTGTGCGCGGCACTGGATGCGCTGATTCCGACAAGACCCCCATCCGTCACGCAGACGACAGAAGAATTGGCAATCCTGAAACGCTGGTACTACCGCAGCCATAGGACCGGCGAAATTATCTTTGCTAAACCCGATGGCGAATTGCCAATGCGTAAGCTGCTCAATGCTGCGAATAGAATTGTGGGCCCAAAGACGCAAACCGAAACTACCAAGGAAGACGAACAATCAAAAGACGAGGCGCCTTCGTGACCTCTGGTCAGATAGCCGGCGATTTCCGGTAGATCACGCGAATGCCCTCTCGCCACCGCTCATCCACTCCCACCAGCATCCATTCAATCTCGGGCGAGAAATAGCGCAGGACGGTGTCGAGCGCCGGATGCACGCGCAATGAAGGCGCAACCAGAAACAGCAGCGGCGGGCGATCAGAAAGATGTACTCCGGGAAAATACCCGAACTGCGGAAACTCGCCCCTATTGTGATGCCAGCGGACCCGCGCCCAATAATCGAGCCCCTGAAGCGGCAGGTTGATGTCCTCGTCGGCTTTCAACTCAAGCACTGCAAGGCGCCCTTCCCGCGTGCAGGTGAGCACGTCAATCATGGCGCGGTCAGCGGCTGAGAATGCCGGTACCTGCGAATACACATGCTGGCGATTTAGGCGCCCATCAACAGCGGCTACATTGCGAAAGACCAGCGATTCCAGCCAACGTTCAGGATACATGCGCCAAAGCGGGTCGCGCCGATCACCCGAGACGCAACGAGCGGAAGAAAGCGTCTTAATAAAATGCTCGAATATTTCCTGCTTGTCCTCCGTGAGCCGCTCCTGAAATCCCGCAGTTCCAAAGATGACCTCTTCTTCAACCTGGAAGGTTCCGGGAACGTTCACTACCCGAGCCCGTGCAAACTCCAGGCCGTACAACCGGAAGCCGATTTCAGTCGGCGAGAGCACTGCTACTTCGGCCTGTGGTGCAGCAGCGAGGATTTGTTGAACGCTGGCGCCGAACCGTGCTCGCGCCTGCGCCGCATCCGGGCATCGCATCAGCCGCGTTTCGATATTGCCGGTGTCGGAGCAGTCAATATCGGTGATGGATTCGTCTCGCTCATCGAATTCAAAGAGCTGGAATTTGGCAAGCTGATGGTTCAGATGCCCGAGCCGGATTTGCACAGCAGTGGAGCTATGGGCAGGAAGATACAGACGCAGTCCCTGGACAACGGAACGTCCGGCTTCGCGGTCGCGGCAGGCGTCGAGCCAAATCAAGGCAAACGTCACAGCGGCGTCAATCGAGCCCTGGGTCTCCTGGCGATTGACTCCCAACACCGCAAATGTAGTGTTCCCCTTGCGCAGCAGCCCACGCGCATATACCGGAGAAAAGGTCTGCTCAAGGTCCATGGTTGTGACCAGCCCCGGTTTGTCCAGCGCCCAGTCCAGGGATTGGCGACGCAGCACACGCTCGAGCAACCGCGCATATGTTTTTCGGGCTACGTTTCTGGCGGATGGAGAGCGGCGATCGCGGTCGCGCCAAATTTCGAGTTTGTGAGGACGAGCTTGCGCAAACCGGCAAACGCTCAGGGCAAGCACTCCGCTCTTCGCTTCTGCATCCACAACTTCACGGACGAGGTTGCGCTCTTCCGACCACAAATGAAGCAAGCAACGCCCGCGCTCAGCAGAGATGGAGTATTGCGCAGCAGCCAGATCGAACAGAGTTTGACCATCTTCGATCACCACACCGTTGCGCGATTCGGAAAGGAATTGCTGCAAAGACCGGGCGAGAAGCTCAGGAGTCATAGTTTTCGTCTTTGGCGGCTAGTCTAAAAAAGCAGTGCTTCCTATAACAAATAATTTGATCGAGTTGGATGGTCGGCCATCCGCACCGTTCATTTTGCTCAGTTGAGGCACATCCCCTTACTTTGGGCATTTGGCGCTCGTTAACGACAATGCGACAATAGTACAGTCGCTCCTTTCGGGGCGGGCGGCGCATCGAATAGGAATACATGACGCAAAATCAATCCCTTTTCTTTCAGAAGTTTGGCATCACCCAAGGCGATCTGGAGAAGTATCTCTCTGAGGCCCTCTCAGCCGGCGGCGACTACGCGGATCTCTATTTCGAGTACCTGACGTCCACCTCTATCACGGTGGACGAGTCGCTGGTGAAGTCTGCTTCGCAAGGCATCTCTGCCGGTTGCGGAATTCGCGTCCTCTCTGGCGAGCGCACCGGTTACGCCTATACGGACGACCTCGCGCCGGAGAAGATCCTGCGGGCTGCCCGGACGGCAGCTCTTATCGCCAGCGGTCCCGCCCAGCAGTCGGTACAGGGATTCAAAGAGAGCGCAGCCCACCAGCTTTATCAGGTGTCTACACCTTCCGCCGATGCTGACCTTGCGGCCAAGTTGGAACTGGTAATGCGCGCCGATCGCGCCGCCCGGGCTTACGATCCTCGTATCGTTCAGGTCCGCGCCGGATACGCTGACGAACTGCGGCAGATCCTGGTGGTTGGATCTGATGGCACCTTTGCGACCGACGTGCAGCCATTGGCGCGGTTCTCGCTTATGACGATAGCTAAGTCTGGAGAAATCTCTGCTAAAGGCCAGTCCGGTGGCGGAGGGCGGGTTAGCATTGACTACTTTCAAACTGAAAAGACACCCGAATTTTTCGCCGCAGAAGCCAGCCGCCAGGCTCTGATTCAGCTCGGCGCGCGCGAAGCTCCCGCGGGAGAAATGGAAGTTGTGCTCGGTCCGGGCTGGCCTGGGATCCTGCTGCATGAGGCAATCGGCCACGGACTTGAGGCGGACTTCAATCGCAAAGGAACTTCGGCGTTTGCCGGGCTGCTCGGCAAGCGAGTCGCGTCAGAAAAATGTACGGTGGTGGACAATGGCACGCTGCCTTCGCGCCGGGGCTCCATCAACGTGGACGATGAGGGCTCTCCCACGCAGAACACAGTGCTGATTGAAAAAGGAATTCTGAAGGGGTATCTGAGCGACAAGCTCTCTTCCAAACTGATGCGTATGCCTGATACCGGCAACGGCCGCCGCGAAAGTTACGAGCATATTCCCATGCCGCGCATGACAAATACCTACATGCTGGCAGGCGAGGACTCACCCGAGGACATTATTCGCTCGGTAAAGCGCGGCGTATATGCCGTGAACTTCGGCGGTGGACAGGTAGACATCACGAACGGCAAGTTCGTCTTCTCCGCTTCTGAGGCTTACTTGATCGAAAACGGCCAGGTCACAGCTCCTCTGCGCAACTGCACTCTGATCGGAAACGGGCCTGACGCGCTGACCAAAGTTTCCATGGTAGGCAATGATCTGCAACTTGACGAAGGCGTGGGTACCTGCGGAAAAGACGGCCAATCCGTTCCTGTCGGCGTTGGTATTCCCACCATCAAGCTCGACCGCATGACCGTGGGCGGAACGGGTAACTGAGCGTGGCAGCGAACGCAGATCTACTCAGCACGACCGAAGTCAACCTTCGCGAGCTGGCAGAAGACGTTGTTAAGCGCGCCATGAAATCGGGCGCCACTGCCGCTGAGGCTATCGTGCGCGATGGCACCGAGTTTTCCACCGTCGTGCGCATGGGAGAAGTCGAGACCCTGAAGGAAGCGGGCTCTCGCGGAATGGGCCTGCGAGTTTTCGTTGGCAAGCGCGTGGCCAGCACTTATTCGAGCGATTTTTCTGAAGATGGAATTTCCCATCTGGTAAACGGCGCGCTTGCGCTGGCGAAGGTGACGTCAGAAGATCCGTTCGTTGCGCTCCCTGATCCCTCCGAACTCGGCTTAATCGCTGGAGACTTACAGCTTTATTCCGATGACGTCTACTCTCTGCCTCCGGAACAGCGCATTGACTACGCGCGCCGGGCAGAAAAAGCTGCGCTCGATTTTGATACGCGACTAAAAAATTCTGATGGCGGCAGCTTTGACGCTTCCACCGGACGCAAGGTGCTGGCCAACTCTCTTGGATTTGCGGGCGAGTACCGCCGTTCCTACTGCGGTCTTTCCGCCGCTCCAATCGCGCAGTCTGAGAACGGCAGTATGCAACGCGATTACTGGTACACAGTAGCGCGCCGGCTGGGTAAGCTGGAATCGCCTGAGGCGGTCGGCCATAAAGCAGCCCAACGCACACTTCGCAGGCTCGGCGCGCGCAAGATCAGCTCCACCAGGGTGCCGATTGTGTTCGAGCAGACCGTCGCCGGTTCTATCCTGGGCAACATCTTTGAAGCTGCGTCCGGCGATTCCATCTACCGGCAGTCGTCGTTTCTTGTCGGCAAGTTGGGACAAAAAGTTGCCGGCGAGAACGTCTCCGTTGTAGACGACGGAACCATTCCCGGCGGCTTTGGAACTTCGCCTTTCGATGGCGAAGGGGTTCCTACACGGCGCACGGTAGTGATCGAGAAAGGCGTGCTCCAATCGTATCTGCTCAACACCTACACGGCGCGCAAGCTCGGACTGAAAACAACAGGCAATGCAGCCCGCGGGCTCGCGGGAAATCCAGGAATCGGCTCCGGCAATTTCTTCCTGAACCCCGGAACGAGTACTCCGAAGCAGATCATCGCCGACATCAAACGCGGCCTGTTCGTCACAGAGTTCCTTGGCTTCGGCGTGAATCTAGTTACCGGCGATTTTTCCCGAGGCGCCAGCGGAATCTGGATCGAGAACGGCGAACTTACGTTCCCGGTGGAAGAGATCACCGTGGCAGGAAACCTGAAAGACATGCTGAACAACATCTCTGAAATCGGCAGCGACTTGGAATTTCGCGGCTCCGTTGCCTGCCCTACTCTGCGCATTGACGGCATGACCATCGCTGGCGAGTAGAAGCGCAGCCAACTGTGCAGCCCGGCGACTCATCTCTGCTAGTGTTCCCCGACACAGGAGTCTCCATGGAGCACAGGCCTTTTCCGCCCAACGCTACCAAGCCGCCACAAACCAGGATTCCCTGGCCGCTGATTGCGCTCATCATTGCCGCTGCGCTGCTGATTGTGACCCTCTGGCTCACGCCGCGCAGCAATCGTGCGGCAACCAAGGCTCTCAATACCAGCGCTCCAGCCCAGCTTGTGCTGTCGAATGTGGATTTATCGCCGCAGACGGTAAACGATCAAACCAACGTGGACGTTTACGGCGAGGTCACCAACACCGGCACTCAGCCCGTCGCCAATGCCATTGTGTCTGCGGCATTCCATGATGCCGAGGGCAAGTCCATCCTGGTGCAGCAGCAGCCGATGGAGCGGGTAAATGCTGAAAGCAAAGACCGCGCCACGGCTCCGAAGCACCTCGCGGAACAGCCGATCGAGCCGGGCAAGACTGCCGGCTTCCGGGTGAGCTATACGCAAATTCCCGCAGGCTGGGACCATAAGCCACCGGACCTTTCTGTGCTGCAAGTGACGCTCCAGAAGTGACCCTGCTATGCGGGAGTAGAATCACCTCTGATGGGTGATTCGGAAAACCCGCAGCCATTTACGCGGCCAGCCGAACACGACGCGATCCACTGGACGCCCATGATGGTTGGCGCAGCGCTGGTGGTTGTCGTTGTCGTCCTGCTGGTGATTTTTGGACGTTCGAGCGCCTCCAACGGTTCAGCACCTGATCCCTATCTTGCTCAATTGCAGCTCTCGAACCTGCACATGGCGACAGCAGAAAGCTTTGCCGGAGGCTCGGTCACGTATATCCAGGGCACCATTACCAACGCTGGAGCAAAGAAAGTAAGTGATGCCCGGGTGCAGGTCTTGTTCAAGAACTCCCTGGGCGAGATTGCACAAAAAGAGACCCTTGCTGTGATGGTTGTGCTGCCGAACACTCCCTACACAGACTACGGGCCCTTGACTCAGTCGCCGCTCGCTCCCGGGAAATCAAGCGATTTCCGTTTGACCCTTGAGCATGTGACCGCGGACTGGGACGGCCAGGTTCCGCAGCTTCGCATCATTTCGGCAAGCCACTAGCTCTTCGCCTTCTCCTACAGGCTGTACGAGGGCTTGCTGTTGGAGTTTCAATCTCCATACGTGAGCACAATTTAGAATGGCGTAATGCAATTAAGCGGCAAGACTGCCATCATCACAGGCGGAGGAAGCGGGATCGGAAAAGCCATCGCCTCAGCGTTTGTACGTGAAGGCGCGAAGGTTGTGATCTGCGGTCGCGATCCGGGAAAGCTGGAGGGCGCCGCGAAAGCGGTCGGGGCGGACTGCCGGGCGGTGAGGGCCAACGTGGCGCATCCGCGTGAAGTGCAGAATCTGGTAAATAATGCCATTTCGCAGTTGGGCCGCCTCGATATCGTAGTGAACAATGCCGGCATCCTTCTGCCCGGAACGGCGGAATCGCACAATGAGGAAGAGTGGCAGCAGACCTTTGATGTAAACGTGCGCGGCCTCTGGCAGCTGTCGCGCGCAGCGCTGCCTCACATCCGAGCGAACGGGGGAGGATCCATCATCAATATTGGCTCCGTCCTGAGTTTGGTGGGCGCGCGCAACCGTGTTGCTTATGCCGCCTCGAAGGGCGCGGTGCTGGCCATGACACGCGCCATGGCTCTGGACCATGCGGCGGAAAAGATTCGCGTCAACTGCATTTGCCCGGGAATTGTTGAGACAGAAATGGTCGCCAACTTCAACATGAGCGAGGCTGCCTACACTCAGCGGTTGGCGATGCATCCAGCAGGACGTTTCGGAAAGCCGGAGGACGTAGCCGGTCTCGCGGTTTTCCTCGCGAGCGATGCCTCCTCCTGGATTACCGGAGCCGCTTACCCCGTGGACGGCGGTTACCTGGCCGTATAGCTTGCCGGAGGAGCCGGTTCCTGAAACAAGCAGGTAAGGCGAACCCTCGCTCCCTTCTCAGTTTTGATGATCAATGCTGCGGCGGCCTTTGCTGTTGTGGCGGTGGATTCTCCTGTGTCGGCTTTGGTTGTTGCGGACGATCGGCCGCGGCGGGATGGGTTACCGGCGAGGGGGCATTCTCCTCATCCTCTGCCCGAGGCAGCGGAGGCAGCTCTTTTTCAATCGGCTTGCGCGGGAACATCTGGTCACGCTGCGCCGCCATGTAAACAAACGAAGCCACAATCACCGCCGCCTGCTTCAGGTCCTCGGGCTGCAAACGATCATACAGATCCATGTTGGAATGATGCGTGCGGGTCTCGTATTCCAGCGGATCTTGAATAAATTGGAAGCCTGGGATTCCCACGGCGTCAAATGAGAGATGATCGGTTCCACCGGTGTTGCGCATGGTGAGCGTGTCCATGCCCAGATCGTTGAACGGCTTCATCCAGGCTTCAAAGATGGGCTGGACTGCTGCGTTTTCCTGCATGTAAACGCCCCGCAGCTTACCGGTTCCGTTGTCCACGTTGAAATAGACCGAGACTTTGGCCTGCTCCGGCTTGGTCGTTACCGGGCCGGCATCGCGGCGGATCACCGTGGGGTCTCCTTTTCGTTCAGGATCGGTATAAGCGGGCCGTGATCCGAAATGATGGGCCACATACCATTGCGATCCCAGCAATCCCTCCTCTTCGCCGCTCCATAGCGCAATGCGAATAGTGCGGCGCGGTTTCAATCCCAGCGACTTCAGGATTCGGACTGCCTCCATCATCACCACCGTGCCCGCGCCGTTGTCGGTTGCGCCGGTTCCTGTGTGCCATGAATCCAGGTGCGCGCCCAACATTACGATCTCATCTTTCTTGTCGGTACCGGGAATTTCAGCAATGGTGTCCCACTGCGTCATCGCATCATCGTAGAAATTGTTTTTGACGTTGAGTTCGAGTTCAACATTCTTCTTTTCGGCCACAATGCGGGCGATTCGGTCCCAGTGCTCCTGCGCCATGGTGAGCTGAGGTGTGCCAACGGTTTGCCCGTCTTTATAGGACCCGCCTGACTGGACAAAAACGGTTCCTCCTCCGACCGCTCCGCGGCTGTGGTCTATCACGGCCAGCACCTTCTCGTCGTCGAAGAACTTGTTCAGTTGCCGCTGCAGCGCGGCGCGCCGCTGAAATTGGCGGAAGCGGTCAATATTGCGCTCGCCGGGAATTTCGTACTGCTCAATGTCAGCCAGCGATTTGTCCGTATAGCGCTCGCTCAGCGGCTCGACCGAAGGCTTAATTTCGGGATCTTCCCCAAACAGCACAATCTTGCCCGTCAGCTTGCCGCGATACTTCTCCATATCGCGGGCCATGTCCGGCGTAAGGCGAATATTCACGCGCACCACCTGTCCACGGACGGGGCCGCTTGTTCCCGGAGTCCACGCTTTGGCATAGGCCAGCAGAGGCGTGATGTCGGGCGACACCATGCGAACGTTCACGTACTCGTTGGCCCAGCCTCGGCCAAACGGACTCCACGGCTCCAAATGAGCATTCACCAGGCCGAGTTCCGTCAGCTTGTCGCGCGTCCACTCGTTGGCGCGCTTCATGTTGGGCGAGCCGGTAAGTCGCTCGCCGATCTGGTCCATCAACTCGCTGGCAAGCTCCATGATTTTGGAATTGCGGAAGCCTTCATAGCGAATTTTGGTGATGGCATCGAGATCAACTTTTTCCTGGGCGGAGGCGTGGCTGAACGGAAAAACGCAAACGGCGCACAAAAGTATTGCGGCGAGCTGCCGGGGAATCTTCATCATGAGCTCCTGATTATTCGAACCGTGTGGGGCAGAAAAGTCTAAACGGCAGATTGGGAATGGTCAAACAGAAGAATGTAAAGTTTTGTGTAACGCAATACGCCGCTATTTCTGCGCGGCGGGAGTGCGAAACATCTTAACCAGAGAAATCGTGAAGGCGCAAAATCCGGCAAGCAGCGCCACCGGCGCAGCCGCTTTATACGTCAAGGTCATGTCCGGATGATTGTGCGCCACAGCTCCAACGACCAAGAGCACAAAGCAAAGAAACGCGACGGAGAGAAAGAAGCAGATAACAGCGCTGATAACTGCTATGCCGGCGCTTACGATGAGTTTACCCATGGAGTCCTGAATTCCGTAAGCTAGAATAATACCGTGAATCAGGCGCTTAAGGCAGCTACGCGAACCGCGCAGGAGGTCATCCGCGATGCGAGGGTGAAGCAATCGCCCAACGGCATTCTCTACACCACCGCCGGCGAGGTGACGCTTCCCTCAGAAGACCTGGAGCGGATGGTTAATGCCATCCCGCGCTCTATGTCACCCGCGCTTGACCGCAAGGCTTTTTATTTTGTTCCACTGACTCTGAGTGAAGGTGACAAGACGTTGATTGCCGAGCGCTTTGATCCGGCCCTGGCGGATTCCGCGATTTGCCATCGCAACATTGATGCCGGCGACGCGCAGTGCGTCTTCATCTCGACGCGATTGCTGGAGGACCGGTTTTCCATCGCGTTTGAGTTCTATATCAACGTGGGCCACGCGTTTGTGGAGCGGGCCGGAGTTTCCTCTGAGTTTGGCGAACTGGTCTGGCAACAGGCGGGGGCCAATGTTCGCGGCGAGAGCAGCTTTGATGCGTTTGAATTCCGCAAGCAGGCCACGGCTTCGGGCCGGGTAGATGAAAAAGCCAAGTCCGACTATCTGAGCGCAACGTTTTCTGACGCGATTGCCATTTATCTTCTTTCGCTTTGTTTGGATGTGGACTACTACGAGTTGCGCGAGCGCGAATATCCTCTGTTGACGCCGCCGGCGCTCGCTGTTCGCCTGAGAAAGATTGCCGAGCTGTTCCCCCCAAATCCCGGATTTCAGTTCAACATCTTCTACAAGCGGCGCACATGATCGCCCATCTTCGCGGCAAGTTGATCTCCAAGCATCCCAACCAGGCGATCGTGGAGGCTGGCGGCGTCGGCTATGACGTCCACATCAGCGTTCCCACTTTCTCTGATCTGCCCGCGCTGGGAGCGGAAACTGCGTTCTTCATTCATACTCACGTCCGCGAAGATGCACTGGCTCTCTTTGGCTTTCTTAAGCTGGAAGAGAAGCAGTTCTTTGAAAAGCTGATCGGCGTGAGCGGGATCGGCCCAAAGCTGGCGATCACGATCCTGAGCGGCATGCCGGCCGAGACCATGGTCGCAGCCATTCGCGGCAACAATGTGGCTGCGCTCACGCGCATTCCCGGCATCGGGAAGAAGACGGCGGAGCGCATGGTGCTGGAACTCCGCGACAAGCTGGAAAACTTTGGCGTGACGCCTACGGCCGCGGCTGCATCCCCTGTGGAAGAAGATGTGATTTCAGCGCTGGTGAACCTCGGGTACCAGCGTCCCTTGGCGGAAAAAGCACTGGCGAAACTGGGGGATATGAACGGAGAGAGCTTTGACTCGCTCTTTCGCAAGGCTCTTGCATCCTTGGCAAAGTAAGAACCTCGGCAAAAGGCCGTATCGCCTGGCTCCTACATCAGGGTTACACTGACTCGGTGACCAGCTCAATGCGCATTGCGGTCGTTTTGTTTTTGCTCGCCGCAGTCTCTGTTTCCGCCTTCGACAAAAAGAAGCCCCAACAAGCCTATCTCTACAAGCCGAACCAGACCGCAGACTTGAACCCAGAAGACCTGATCACCACCAACCAGCAGTGTGAGAGCTGGGCTGTGGCGGCTGGTTTGGAAGCCATGTTGCGTCAGCAGAAAGTGAACCTCGACCGGCACTTCTGGCTCATGCGCCTCTATGGAGGGGAGCTGTGCGTGCAGGAGATTCCGTCGGCAGAGTCGCTGGCCCGTGCTGTAGATGGCGAGTTTGTGCTCGACGGTGGCCGCCATGTCAGACTGCGACTCGATTTCACTTCAGGCGCTCCGCGCGATGTGGATTCACTGATTGCAGGACTCGAACGGCAGCAAATCGCTCTAGTGATCGTGCGCGGGCACGCCTACTATTTGGCTGGCGCCACTTACGACGAACACATCGGCCGCGATGGCTCCCGTCTTTACGAGATCAAAGAACTTCGGCTGGCCAACACCATTGCCAACCTGCCGGGAACGACCTTTGAAAAGGGACGCGATGACGTGGCAGAGATTGGCGGAATCGTAACCATGTCCGTACTGCCCTCTTAATTACTTGCCAATACAAAAACTGCTGAAAATTACGCCGAGAATATCGTCTGTCGTGGTCTCGCCGGTGATGGCGTCCAACGGACGCAACGCGCTGTAGAGGTCAAGCATGATCATTTCGTGCGGCACACTTCGCTGGACCGCCACTCGCGCCGCATCGAGGCCAGCAATGGATTCTTCCACCAAACGTTGATGCCGTACATTAGTCAGAAAGCCGGATTCCTGCTCGCTGCCGGCCGAACCGGAAATTTCAGCGAGGATTTGCTCGCGCAGCTTTTCGATTCCCTCTCCCGTCACGGCCGACGTTCTCACCGCTTTACATCCATCAAGCTCCGGCGAGAGGCCATTGGCGGAAAGATCTGATTTATTGGCGGCAACCAGAGCACGACGCGAGTGAGCGGAAGCCAGGAGCTCGCGATCTTCTTCGGAAATCTGCTGTGTGGTGTCGAGAACCACCAGCACCATGTCTGCCTCGCTGAGCGCCTCCTGCGACTTGCGCACGCCGATGCTTTCGGCTTCGTCGCTGCTGTGGCGAATGCCGGCGGTGTCAATCAGCTTGAGGGGAATGCCGGCCAAAGCGACCGTTTCCGTCACCAGATCGCGAGTGGTGCCCGGCGTGGCAGTCACAATCGCGCGCTCGCGCTGGACCAGGCGATTAAATAAGCTCGATTTACCGACGTTCGGGCGGCCAACAATCGCCAGACTCAACCCTTCGTGAACCATGCGGCCATAGCTGAACGATGCCCGAAGATGCTCCAGTGGCTCCTGAACGGCGTTGATGCGCTGGCGTATCTCATCGCCGGGGAGGACTGCGACATCATCCTCGGCGAAGTCAATACCGGCTTCCATCACGGCGATCAAGTCCACCAGCCTCTTCTTGATCGGCTGCAAGCAGCGAGAGAGCGCTCCTTCAAGCTGTTGTGAGGCCACTTTGGCCTGGTAGAGCGTTTGCGACTCGATGAGATCGCGCACAGCCTCAGCCTGGGTGAGATCAATGCGGCCGTTGAGGAAAGCCCGCATGGTGAACTCTCCCGGCTCGGCCAGCCGCGCGCCCCGGGCAGTTGCCAGTTCGACTACATGGCGCAGCACTACAGGAGAGCCGTGGGCCGATATCTCGACCACGTCATCGGTGGTGTAGGAATGCGGCTTGGCAAAGAAGGTCACGACCACTTCATCAATACGCGAGTTACTCTCCGGATCCAGCAATTCCCCGAAGAGAGCTCGTCCCGGTTCAAGATCGCGCTTCACGCGAAGCATGGGCGAGGCAATGGAACGCGCCTCCGGCCCGGAAAGACGCACCACTCCAATGCCGCCTCGCCCCTGAGGGGTAGCAAGGGCGACGATGGTGTCGTCAAGGTTCACAGGCTACATTTTAAAGCGTTTAGTCGTGGGTGCGTTCCAGGCGCGACCAGTGCTCTTCCAGTCGCTCGTAGATGTTGTCCAGCTTGCGATGAAGATGCGCCACTTCCAGTTCGGCCTTCAGATTTATTTCGTAATCGGCATCCGCCTGCAACCGGTCCTTCGCCGCCTGGCGGTTCTGCGACATCATGATCACCGGCGCTTGAATGGCCGCGATCATGGAAAGAAACAGATTGAGCAGAATGAAAGGGTAGGGATCGAAATGGCGGAAAAGTACGGCTACCGTGTTCAGAATTACCCAGATCACCATACATGAGCCGAAGATGGCAATGAATTTCCAGGAACCTCCGAAGGCCGCCACGCGATCGGCAACGCGCTGGCCCAGGGTCATCCGCTGCTCTTCTTCCACGTTGATGTTGCGCGAGACGCGGGTACGCAAGAGATCGTCGGTGGAGCGGAGCCTGCGCCCGACCACGGTCAGAAGGTCCATGGCGGCGTGCGGATGCTTGTCCACAAACTCGAGCAGGCGCTCGCGATGCATGCTCAGAGTTTGCGTATCTTCGCGCGCCACGGCGGTAGCGGTTCTTGGGCCTCCATCAAGGAAAGATAACTCTCCGAGCACATCGCCCTTTTCGTTTTCCGCCAGGATGATCTTCTCGCCATCGGTGCTCTCCACGTACACTTCCACGCTGCCGTTGCGAAGAATAAAAATCTCGCCGCCGGGATCTCCGTACTGGAAGATCGCCTCGCCAGCTTTGAAATCGCGGCTGTTCATCATCTGGGCGAGAGCTTCGCGTTCCTCTTCGTCCAGAAGCCCGAAGATCTGGACTTCGCCGATCATGCTTACTTCAGTCATGGGGCAAACTCGCTCTGATGATAGCCTGAGTTCCGAATGGCACGAGGAGAGAATTTAGCGGCGAACAGGCCGTGCGGGCTTGTAGTCCTTGGGATAGAGAACCACGTATCGGCGGCCGCCTTCGCCTTCGCTCTGGGTAGTCAGTGAGGCGTGGTCACGAAAAGCCAGGTGAAGCATTCGCCGCTCACGCGATGACATCGGAGCAAAAGAGTAGGGAACGCCGGTGCGGGCGACCTTTTCCGCTGCTACCTGGGCGGCGAGCTTCAACTCCTGTTGGCGGGCTGCACGGTATCCTTTGCAATCAAAAGCGACGCGCGAATGCTCTTCCGAATGAAGGTGCAGCATTTCATGGCCGATCAGTTCCAAGGACCGCAGCATCTCGCCTCCGCGCTCCAGCAAAAGGCTGCTGTCGGGTCCGGCCAGTTCCACCAGGACCTCCGGAGTTTCCAAGTCTTGATCTGGATTGACTGGCGGGTTAACCGTAATGCGGTACTTCAAGCGGAAGCCGCCGGAAGCGATGATGTTCTTCAGCAGCGAATCAATCTTCTTTGCCGCAGCGACCTTATCTTGAAGCATAGTTCCGAATTCCCATTCTGCTGAAGTTTCGATTCTAAACGCGCGCGTCATTTCTTGCGTGTGGCGCGGCGCTCCTGCGCTTTCCGTACCTGCTGGCCCAATTCCGAGCGGTTGATCCAGACCTGCTGCGCATACCCAAGAACGTTGCTGATGGCCCAGTAAACGCAGAGCCCGGCGGCGACACTCCAGCTTATGCCGCCGATCATCAACGGCGCGAGCATGTTCATCATCTTCTGCTGCGCCGGGTCCATGCCCGCCTGGGGTGTGCTCTTTTGCATGACGAACATGCTTACAACAATCAGGATTGGCAGGATGTGAAGCGGGTCAGGCGCGGAAAGATCCTTGACCCACAGCCAGCTTGAAAGGCGCAGTTCAATCGCGTTGCCCAGCATGGAGTAGAACGCGAAGAGGAACGGCATCTGCAGCAGCATGGGGAAGCACCCGCCCAGCGGGTTCACACCTTCACGCTTGTACAGCGCCGACATCTCCTTCTGCATTTCCTGGCGTCGCGGGTCGGTGATGCTGTAGCGTTTGTATTTTTCCGAGATCGCTTTTACCTGTGGCTGGATTTTCTGCATCTTCAGCGCTGATTTCTGGCTGGAGACGCGCAGCGGCAACAGAGCCATCGTGATGACAATCGTGAGGAAGGCAATGGCCCAGCCCCAGTTGGAGATCCAGTGGTCGTGCGTCCACTTGAGCCAGAGGAAGAGCGGACGCGCAATGAAGCCGAAGAAGCCGAAATCTATCGCACCGCGAAGATCAGGCCCCCCGGGTTGCGCCTGCGTGCTCTCCAGTTGGTCCACTGCCTTGGGGCCGGCATAAAGTCGCAACCGGTTCGCTTCTCCAGAATGGCCGAAAGCCAGCCCAAGCACTGAGACCTTGGTCGTTTCTTTCGGATTGGCAGGGTCCTTCGGAACCTCAACCTGGCTGTTCAGTGTTACCATCGCCGTGCCATTGGGATTGGCGGGCATGAATGCTGCAATAAAGTACTGGTCTGCCGTTGCCGCCCACTGGAATGGCCCGTTGAGAGTCTGGCCGCCTGAGATCCACTTCTTGCCGGTCAGGAAGAAGCCGGACGTCGCGGTCTTGCGCTCGACATTGCCGTCCTGATTCCAGTCGAGACGCGACGCTGAATAAGAGCCTAAAGAACCCTGATCGCCCAATCCGCCGGGCCACTGCGGATAGACGGTGATGGCTTCGCCATTGCGCGTGACCTCTGTCTCAAGCGCGAGGACATAGTTCTTCTCCAGACGAAAGGTTTTTCGCGCGGTGATATCGCCATCAGAATAGTCGAACGTCAGATCTTTGGAAGTGCCGGCCATTTCCGTTTTGCCGACATATAGCGCGTTGTTGAGCTGATTTTCCAAGTCCTTGTCATAAGCAAAGAATGAAAGCGGATAGCCAAGCACGGGAGCGGCGGCCCCGTTGACCAGATCCAGTGGATTCCCCTTCTGGTCCTTGTACTTTTTCAAAATCCAGGACTTCGCTACGGCGCCGCGATTGCTGAACGTGACGCGGTAGAAATCGTTTTCCAAAACGGTTTCAGATTCGCTGCCCCCCTGCTTGATCGCCGCTCTTGATGCGGCTCGCGGTGCACGTGGTTTGGGAGTAGCGGCCGCTGCGGGAACAGGAGTTGCCTGGGCCGAGGGCTGCGGCGTGGCGCCCTGCTTCTCCTGCTGCGGCGGCTTCGGCTTAGGAAGAAGAAACTGCATCGCCGCGATCATGATGAAGACGAGCAAAAAAGCCAGCATCAGCCGTTTCTGTGAGCCAGGGTCTTGTTGTGGGTTGTGGTATTCGCTCAATTTCTGATCTCAACTAACATTTGGGTACCGGGTCATAACCACCGCGGCCCCAGGGGTTACAACGAAGCACGCGCCGGCAGGCCAGCACAGCTCCGCGCAGCGCACCATGGCGGGCCACTGCTTCGGCCGCGTATTCAGAGCAGGTAGGAACATAGCGGCAGGCCATAGGCAGCCAGGGCGAAACTGCCCCTTTGTAAAACTTCAGAACTAGAGTGACTGCTTTGGTCATGTGCGTCCGCTGGCTTTCTCCAGGGCAGCGAAAAGACCACCGATTTCCTTTTCCAAAGCTGCGAATTCCAGATCAAGCACCGATTTGCGGGGATGCAATACCACGTCCAGAGAGCGGCTAAACTCTGCCAGCCGATGCCGGACAGCAGCCCGCATTCTCCGGCGAATCCGGTTGCGCTCCACCGCGCCGCCAAGCACCTTTCCCACCGTAAATCCTATTCGCGGACCCGCTCCATCAGCCCGCTCCAGATAAAAGGCAATCACGTTTCCGGAAATCCTCTTCTTGCCCTGCCGGTAGACAGCCTGAAAATCAGCATGCTTCAACAACCGCGAGTTCCGGGGAAAGCGTTGCGAGAGGTTTGCGCCTTGCTGGGCCACAGCGAGCGGCTGACGTTAGTCCCTGTAACCTGGTTTTACCGAAACTCGTTTGCGTCCTTTGGCCCGGCGGCGGGAAAGGACTGCCTGGCCGCCTTTGGTCTTCATGCGGGTCCTGAATCCGTGGGTCTTGGACCGGTGGCGGCGGTTCGGTTGAAACGTGCGCTTAGGCATGCAGCAAGGGTGCTCCTACTCAAAAATTTTTGCGCGGGGCAAACGAGAAGTATAAAGGAATTGAGGCACATCACGCTAGCTCGCAATGTCTTTGGCCCGACGATATTGGCGACGGCTTCTCACTGTTCAGGCGAACATTTTGCTTGAGCAGAAATCTGTGCAGCATGAATTTCGGAAAAAGCATTTTCGACGTTTGCACCACGCGCGGAGCAAAGAAGATGGAACGAGAAAAAGAAAAATTCTTTGCAATCAGCAATCAAGGAATTTTCTGCAAAAAAATTTCGCGCGCGCGTTTCCACAGTGAGAACGTTGTGCTAGTATGCCCACCAGCCCAAGAGAATTTTGTTGCACAACGAAGTGTTCAACGTTCTGTAGAACCCAAGATCAGAGCAAAAAATCTCAATCTCACTGTGGTTTTTTGAAGTCGGGCCCCTGGCCGGCTCGCATTAGGAAGCAATCAAATCAATGTCCGTTACTACTGCGACCGTTAGCGCCACCGCAAATCCTTGGCTTCGTATTCTGGCGGCGTTGGAGAAAAAGATCAGCCGTCATTCCTATGACACGTGGCTCAAACCCACGCGCTTCAGTCACGCAAACGGAAAAGTTATTTTCGTCCGCGTCCCTACGCCGGAGTTTCGCCACATTGGAGATAAGTTTGGCGATCTGATTCAGGAGGCGGTGGACATCCTCACTCCGGAGTACGAAGACGTGAGGTTTGTCACCGTGGAAGAGGATCCTTCGAGTCCTCCGGTGCGGCCCGATGGGGGCTTTGCTCCTGTCTCCGCCAGCATGCCGGCCTCAAACGCTGTGAAACAGCAGAAATTTGATTGGGATTCCGCGGCACATCTGAATCCCAGATATCGCTTTGAAGCTTTCGTAATTGGCGCGGGAAACCAGTTTGCTCACGCCGCGGCGCAGGCTGTCGCCGAGCGGCCGTCAAAAGCCTACAATCCGCTTTTCCTGTATGGTGGCGTCGGCATGGGCAAGACGCACCTGATGCAGGCGATTGGGCACGAGGTGAAGCGGCATCAGCCGCAGGCCTCCATCTGCTACGCATCGAGCGAGAAATTCACCAACGAGATGATCAACTCGCTGCGCTATGATCGCATGACGAGTTTTCGGGATAAATTCCGCAACGTTGATGTTTTGCTGATTGACGATATCCAGTTCCTGGCCCAGAAGGAACGCACACAGGAAGAGTTTTTCCATACCTTTAACGCGCTGCACGAGTCCATGAAGCAGATCGTGATCGCCAGCGATCGTCCTCCCAAGGAGTTAGCCGAGATTGAAGACCGATTGCGCTCGCGCTTTGAGTGGGGCTTAATCGCCGATATTCAGCCGCCGGACCTCGAAACCAAAGTCGCCATTCTTCAGAAGAAGGCGGAATCAGAGAAAGTTACGCTCTCGACGGATCTCGCGCTCTATATCGCGTCTAATGTCCGCACCAACGTGCGCGAGCTGGAGGGAGCACTCATCCGCTTGATGGCCTATTGTTCCCTCACCGGCGCGGAAATCACCCTGGCCACAGCGCAACAGGTGCTCAAGAATTTCATTGATTCGCAAGCGCGCAAGATCACGATTGATGCCATCCAGAAGGCCGTGGCTGAGCAGTTCGGGCTGCGCGCGATGGAGATCAAGGCCAAGAGCAACTCCCGGGCAATCGTTTTTCCCAGGCAGGTAGCCATGTACCTGGCCAAGCAAATGACTGAGGCTTCACTGCCGGAAATCGGCCGGCAGTTTGGAGGCAAGCATCACACCACGGTGATGCATTCGGTTGATAAGATTGAACAGCAGCGGCAGGAAGATAAAGACCTCAATCGGATGCTCAACAAGCTTACGGAGACTTTGAACAACTGAGCGGGATTTCCACCGTAAGTCCAGGTTCTTCTGAGGACATTTGTGGAGTGAATGTGGAAACGGTGCAAGATTCGTGCTTACAAGAAAATTCAATGCCTCGCTTCCACGTTCAGTTCACAATAGCGGTCGGGAAATGCAGGGAGCAAAAACAGGGAAACCGTAGCAGCGCAAACGGTTTGGGACCGATTCCCACTTTTCCTCAGGCATCTGCTATTACTGCTGTATTTATTTAGTTGTTGGCTTAAATTAGAAACAATAGTATTCAGGGGGCCAGGATATGCTTTCCGCTGTTGCCGCTGAGGTGGGAACCACGATGGAAATCAACGTCAGCAAATCAGATTTGCTCAGAGAGCTCACCGCGACTCAGGGTGTTGTGGAACGCAAGACCACAATACCGATTCTTTCGAACTTTCTCTTTGAGGTTGGCGGCGATAAGCTCTCGATCACTGCAACCGACCTTGATCTGAGCTTGCGCACCTCCTGTCCCGCCAAGGTAAAAAAGGAAGGCTCATGCACAATTCCCGCGCGCAAGCTTTACGACTACGTGAAGCTGCTGGGCGATGGCGATATCAGCATCAAGCTGCTGGAAAACCATTGGGTGCAAATCCGCAGCGGGCGCTCCAATACCAAGATGGTAGGGATGGCGCGAGCCAACTTCCCCGCGCTGCCGCAGTTCCCCTCGGAATCGGCGCTGGAACTGCCGGCCCAGGTATTGCGTAATCTGATCGCGAAAACCATCTTCGCGATCTCGAATGAGGAATCACGCTACACGCTCAACGGCGCGTTGATGGTGCTTAAACCGGAATCCATTGTGATGGTCGCCACCGATGGCCATCGCCTGGCGCATGTGGAGCACACAAATTCCAAACTGCCGGTAAGTGGTGAATTGAAGATTCTGGTTCCCAGAAAGGCCATGGCTGAGTTGAGCACTCTGTTGAACAGCAGTGATGCTCAAACAGTCGAGTTTGCTCGCGATGAATCCACTTTGTTCTTCAGGATTGGCGGCCGGCTGCTGACCTCGCGCCAGCTCACCGGCCAGTTCCCGAACTATGAAGCAGTGCTGCCGCGAGACAACAACAAAGCTGTGGCAGTTCACTGCGAGGACCTCTCTTCCGCCATTCAGCGCGTTGCGCAATTTGCCGACGAGCGATCCAATGCAATTCGCATGCGACTGGAAAAAAATGAGTTGAAGGTCTCCTCCTCGAACACCGAGACCGGAGAATCGGAGGATTCGTTGGAAACGGCTTACAGCGGGGATCCGATGGTGATCGGCTTTAACTCGCAATATCTTCTGGAATTTCTGAAGGTGGTGGGAACCGGCGATGTCCGCTTTGAATTCAAAGATGCGCAATCCGCCGGCCAGCTCCGCCCTGATGAACCGAGTGACAGTGAATACAAGTACCGATACATCGTTATGCCAATGCGGATCTGAAGTATGTCAAGCAAAAGCAAAGGCCGGAGCGAATCCGGCCTTTTTGCATTTTGGAGGCTTAACTTTTAGTTGACCATCTTGCGAGCCATTACCCGCTCCACGGTCATCTCTACACCAGGAAGGAAGGAATCCACGCGGCCCGATGCCAATGCGAAGTCGCCGTTCTTGTAGCCCAAGAGAGCCTCGTTCCAGCGCTGGAAGATTAGACGATTCGGAGAGTCCAGAACGGAGACGCGCTCCTTCTTCTGAGCACTCATGCAATACACCCAGAAGAACAGCACGCCGACATAAGCGAAACTGTTGATCAAGCCAAGTTCGCCCACTCTCCAGGGCATATGAGCGGTCAGATACGATACAGCTAAATCCAGAGCACCGCTGATTCCCAGCCCAACAGCAATGCCAACGTTGGCATTCTTCCAGGAAAGATGAAGCCGCTTCTCAAAAAGGAAAAACAGCAGGAGGAGGCCGCACTCAATGAGGCGCATGGTCCTTTCCAGGACCGTCATCGCGGCTGTGATCTTGTTAGCTCCCGAGCCGGTGCTGGCAAAAGCAGTGAGGGTGGCCGCGATTAGAAGGAAAACGCTGGCCCAGCCGAATAGCATCTTGCCGAGGTCAATCAGGGCCGAATAGGGCTTAAGAGCGTTGACGAAGATCTCATACATCAACCCAAATTCCAGGGCGACATAGAGAAATCCCAAGACCCACCAAAGATAAAAGTACTCGTTACAGCCCTGCAGAGCATAGCCCGCCCAGCCGATCACTGCCACCGCAATACCTAAGGCGTTGTAAGTAGCAAAGACTGAAAATTCAGCCTGACGCCCCCGCTTAAATATGAAACGAAGGATGGACGCCTGAACCGCGATACCCACAACCGCCAACGCCACTACAAGCGATGTAATAAGAGGAAGATGCACAGAACCGCCCTCCAGAGGGACACAGCCTACTACCCTTAACCCTATGGTTCAAGGTCCTCTGGAACACGAAGGTACATTAACTTCCTAATTAACGTCGGCTCTTAATCCGAATTGCGAAACCTACTTCACAATTCCGGGGCACGGATTTGGCCGAGGCAGAGTCGGCATTGAGGCATTAATTGGGGCTGACGAGAATGCCGCATAGCCGCCGAACACGAGCAAACCGAGGATGGCTGAACGAAGTAACGCTTTCATGGGAAGGTTCTCCTGTTTGTGTTTTCTTAAATCTTGGTGGTTACTTTGGTAACTGCGGGAGCAGTATACCTTCAAAGTTCCTGAATGCAAGAAAATTTTTAGACAATTCCTGTTTTCAGAAATCGCCACGGGTACCCTGTCCATCCGGCCAATCCCGGCAACTCTCCTATGTTACAATAGAGGCTGCGCGCAGATTCCTGCTAAAGTGTTGATGTTAAGATATTTGTCAGCGATTTGACAGCCTTGAAACTACCGCCTTGTGGGAGCGTGCGTGCGAGCAGGCGAGGAGCACGATTTGGCGACAAAAGAATCAGCAGTTGCAACAGCTAAGACCATGACGGAGCAAAAGAAAGACAAAAAGGCCGGCGGGAATGGAAACGGCAACTACACCGCCGAAGACATCAAGGTCCTGGAAGGCATGGAGGCCGTCCGCCTGCGTCCGGCCATGTACATCGGCTCCAATGGAGAGATGGGCCTGCACCACCTGGTTTATGAAGTCGTGGACAATTCGGTGGATGAGGCATTGGCCGGCTTTGCTTCGCGCATTGAAGCCACAATTCACATTGATAATTCCATTACCGTTGTTGACGACGGCCGCGGCATTCCCGTTGACGACATGGTGATTGATGGCGAGAAGATCCCGGCGGCTCAAGTCGTACTGACCAAGCTGCACGCCGGTGGAAAGTTCGATAATTCCAACTACAAGGTTTCCGGCGGACTGCACGGAGTAGGTGTTTCCTGCGTGAATGCGCTCAGCCATCAGCTTGAGCTCGAAATCTGGCGCGACGGCCACGTTTGGGAGCAGAGCTACTCCAAGGGCCAGCCGCAGACGAAGCTCAAGAAAACCGGCACCACCAAGAAGCGCGGCACCAAAGTTCACTTCTTGCCGGACAAAGAAATTTTCACCGCGACGGAATATAACTTTGACACTCTGGCCCAGCGCTTGCGCGAGTTGGCCTTCCTGAACAAGGGCCTGCAGATCACGTTGATTGACGAGCGCCAGACCGATCCAAAGACCGGCGAAGCCAAGAAGCTCGAGTTCAAGTACTCAGGCGGGATTGCCGAGTTCATCAAGCATCTGAACCGCGGCAAAAGCGTCCTGCACGATAAGCCCATCTACATGGAAGCCGAGCGCGACGGCGTAGCCATGGAGATCGCTCTGCAATACAACGACGGCTACTCGGAAACCATCTTCAGCTTTGCCAACAACATCAACACCGTTGACGGCGGAACGCATCTTTCCGGGTTCCGCACGGCTCTCACCCGCACCATCAACTACGCGGGCCAGCAGATGGGGTTGTTCAAAGACGTAAAAGAAAATCTGAGCGGCGATGATGTTCGCGAAGGGCTCGTCGCGGTGGTCAGCGTTAAGCTGCCGCAGCCGCAGTTTGAAGGTCAGACCAAAGGCAAGCTCAATTCTGACATCGCGGGTATTGTCCAGGCATTCATCAACGAGCGGCTGGGCGCGTTCTTTGAGCAGAATCAAACAGTCGCGCGAAAGATCATCAACAAGGCCATTGAGGCTGCCCGTGCGCGCGAGGCTGCGCGCAAAGCCCGCGATCTTACCCGCCGGAAAGGCGCGCTGGATGGCGGCGGCCTGCCGGGCAAGCTGGCGGACTGCTCTGAACGCGATCCCAACCGTTGCGAGCTGTTCCTGGTGGAAGGTGAATCCGCAGGGGGCACGGCAAAGCAGGGCCGCGATCGCAGGTTCCAGGCCATCCTGCCGCTCAAAGGAAAGATCCTGAACGTGGAAAAGGCCCGCTACGATAAGATGCTCAGCCACGAGGAAATCCGGGCCATGATTACGGCGCTCGGAACCGGTATCGGCACGCAAGATTTCGATCCGGCGCGGCTGCGTTACGGCAAAGTCATTCTCATGACCGACGCCGACGTTGACGGCTCCCATATCCGCACGCTGCTGCTCACGTTTTTCTTCCGTCACATGGGCGAGTTAATCAAGCGCGGGCACGTGTTTATTGCCCAACCGCCACTGTACGGGATCAAAAAAGGCAAGACCCAGCAGTACATCAAAGACGATCGCGAGTTCGTGCGCGTAATGGTGAAACGCGCGTCAGAGGGCATGATTGTGCGCTACGGCGAGGGCGCAGCCAAACTGGAAGGCGCCGCCCTGGCCAAGTTCATGACCACTCTGAATGAGTATCTGGCTTTCTTCAACAATGTTGACAAGCGCATCCGCTGCGAGAGAATCACCGCTCTGCTTCCCAAGCTCGGCCTGGCTCAGCGCGCCGACTTTGAAGGTGACAAAAAAGATGCGCCAAAGAAAATCGAGAAGCTCGAGAAGGAACTGAACAAACTATCCAAAGAATTGCAGCTCAAGAGCGCAGAAAGCTACTTCGACGAGGAGCACAACCTCTGGGGCGTACGCTTCACTGATTCACAAGGTGCGGAGCGTCACATCAACTGGGAACTGGCTTCAACTCCGGAGTACCGGCAGATGATGTCGAAGTTCAAGCAGATTGAGCAGAACATGGAGCCGCCGTTCATCGTGGAGCTCGCCGGCAAAACGACAGCAGAAGAGCCTTCCGCCGACCTGAGCGACGCCGAGCGCGAGGACCTGGAGAAAGCAGCCAAGAAGACTTCCAAGACTGCAGTTCGCCGCACCAAAGCCGAGGCTGAAGTTGTCGAGAAGCAGTCTGCGCGCGAACTGTTCGATTACGTGCTGACTGAAGGCAAGAAGGAATACAGCATTCAGCGCTACAAAGGCCTGGGCGAGATGAGCTCGGAGCAGCTCTGGCAGACCACTATGGATCCTGAGCGGCGCACTCTGCTGTCGGTCAGAGCGGAAGACATCGAAGCCTGCGAATCCATCTTCACCACTTTGATGGGCGAGGACGTGGAAGCTCGTCGCAAGTTCATTGAAGACAACGCGCTCGATGTGAAGAACCTGGACATCTAGAGCATTGCCAGAACTGCCGAACTTGCGCGGCAGTTCTTACCACAGATCTTGATTGATGACACGGATTCTCTAGAAGATCCGGGCCCTCGCGCGGGGATGCTCGGGCGATGCATTGACTAAGAGCTAACGGCTCAGTACTAATGGCTGGTTTTCACCGCATGTCTCTTTGCCACCTCGGCCGGGTTCACGAAGGCCCTCGTGACGGTTCCCCGGCCAATCTCTTCCGTTTCGTTGTGGGCGCGAACGCGGAAAACGTAGAAGCGTCCGTTCTCTGATTCCAGTTCCGCTTCGGCTGTTACCTGTTGCCCGGGGATTGTCGGCGCACGGTGCTCGATATTGATGGCCGTTCCTACGCTGATCTCTCCGGGGCCGCAGTAAGGTTTCATTGCTTCAGCAGCCGCGACTTCCATTAAACCGATCATGTGCGGGGTGGAGAAAATCGCGGGCAGCGCGGAATTGTGGTGGTTTAAAGTGTGTTCGTGCCTGACCACGATTTGGGCCTGGCCGCGCAAGCCGGGCGGAAGACCTTTTTTCGTCATGCTGAAGAATCTATCAAAAAAAAGAAACGGCCAGGCTGTTTTGCCTGGCCGTTCTCTCTTTTTCGAGACCGTTACCGGTGGTCGCGGCCGCAGTGCTCACGGACCTGCTCGAGCTTCTGGCGCTTCTTTTCCGCTTGCGCGCTGTGCTCGCCATGCTTGGCTTCGGCCTTGTGCAGGCTCATCTCGGCTTTGCGGGTGCGTGACTCGCAATCGCGGCTGAACCAGCGGGCCTGGGCCGGGGTTGCTGCCGACATCACAAAGAATCCAATCAGTAAAGCTGAAATCATTCCTGCTTTTCGAACCATATCAACCTCCAGTTTTTGGGGGATGCTGGATTGTACCCCGCAGTGCGCCGCTCTCCGCGCCCGCACAACAAGCGGAAGTGTGACGACACCCGCCGGCGCCGGCAATGACCTTTGGTAATCGCGGGCGGCGTATAATTGAGAATTGTCCTCATGAGCCGCAAATCATCAGGGAATCCCACTGAAACTGCTGTAAGGATCCGCTCAACTACAGTGCTTTGTGTTCGCCGCAACGGCACCGTAGTCATGGCCGCGGACGGGCAGGTTACGCTGGGTGAAAACATCATCAAGCACACGGCCCGCAAGATCCGTCGCCTTTATAACGACAAAATATTGGCAGGGTTCGCCGGCTCAACCGCCGACGCTTTTTCCCTCTTCGCCCGCTTTGAAGCCAAGCTGGACCAGTATCACGGCCAACTGGGCCGTTCTGCCGTGGAACTGGCCAAGGAGTGGCGGACTGACAAGGCGCTTCGTCACCTGGAAGCTCTACTATTGGTGTCTGACGCGAAGCTCACGTTTCTCATCAGCGGCGCGGGAGACGTGATCGAGCCAGACGGCGGCGTGGCAGCTATCGGCAGCGGCGGTCCTTACGCGCTCTCCGCCGCACGGGCGCTCATTGAAAATACTGATCTTTCCGCGCGCAGGATTGCGGAAGAGGCCATGAAAATTGCAGGCACGACCTGCATTTACACCAACGAGAATTTTATAGTTGAAGAGCTTGCGTCCGTTCCGGAGCCGGTGCACTAGCTATGGCAGGGTATTCAGGTACGCCGTTGATTCAGAAGATCGGCATCAAGCCGGGCCATCGCGTGCTTCTGCAAAACCCGCCCGCAGGGTTGCTCAAGGAACTGGGCCCGCTGCCCGCCGGTGCACGGTCAGCGGAGAGCCTCACAGGAAAAGCGGGCGTGGTACTCGCTTTTGCTGAGACACGGGTAGAACTGGCAAAAAACTTCAAGAACTGGGGTCGCAAGATTGAACCCAATGGCATGCTCTGGATTGGCTGGCCAAAGAAAGCTTCCGGCCGGCCGACTGATCTTACCGAAGATATCGTGCGTGAAATCGGCCTGGAGTGCGGCCTCGTAGACGTAAAGGTCTGCGCCATTGACGAAATCTGGTCAGGGCTCAAGTTTGTTGTTCGCCTGAAGGACCGCCCCGCCAAGTCTGCTGCCAAAGCCAAGGCGGCGGGAGCGCGCAGATAGCAACAAGTTTCAAGGAGCAGTAATGGCAATTTATCTTCCCGGCACAGCAGAACACTCTGACGTGACGTTGGATGAACTCACGCCGCGAGAGATAGTGGCGGAATTGGATAAGTACGTTGTCGGCCAGCACCAGGCCAAGCGCGCGGTGGCGATCGCGCTGCGCAATCGCATGCGCCGGCAGAAACTTCCGCCCGATCTGGCGGAAGAGATCATGCCCAAGAACATTATTATGATCGGACCCACCGGCGTGGGTAAGACGGAAATCGCCCGCCGCCTGGCGCGTCTGGCCAACTCACCATTCCTCAAGGTTGAAGCCTCAAAATTCACGGAAGTCGGCTACGTGGGCCGCGACGTCGAGTCCATGATCCGAGACCTGGTTGAGATCGCGATTGACATGATCCGCGAAGAGCGGCTGGAAGAAGTAGCCGAAAAAGCTGAGGAAAGCGCGGAGAACAAACTGCTGGACCTGCTGCTTCCGGGCAGTTCCACGCTTCCGACTTCCACCGCAGGGTTTGCTCTCGCCGCGGAGGATGGTGATTCCAGTTCCCGAACTCGGGAAAAGCTTCGCCAGCAGTTGCACGAGGGCCTGCTCGATGAACGCCTGGTGGAGATTGAAGTGCGCGAGCGCTCCACGCCTGCTTTTGAAATCATCTCCAACCAGGGCGTTGAGGAGATGGACATCAACGTCAAAGATATGCTGCCGAACATCTTCGGCCAGCGAACGAAAAAGCGGCAGATGAAGGTGAGCGAGGCGTTTGACTATCTGATCCAGGAAGAAGAATCAAAGCTGATTGATATGGACCAGGTGACGCGCGTGGCAGTGGAACGCGTGGAGCAGTCGGGCATCATTTTCCTCGACGAGATTGACAAGATTGCCGGCCGCGAGAGCGGTCATGGTCCCGATGTCTCGCGCGAAGGCGTACAGCGGGACATCTTGCCCATTGTGGAAGGAACAACGGTGAACACTCGCTACGGGATGGTACGCACCGATCACATCCTGTTCATTGCCGCGGGCGCGTTTCACGTCTCCAAGCCCAGCGATCTAATTCCTGAACTCCAGGGCCGGTTTCCGATTCGCGTGGAACTGAAGTCGCTCACCATGACGGATTTCATTGCCATTTTGACTGAGCCGAAATCTTCGCTGGTGAAGCAATACACAGCGCTGCTGGAGACCGAGGGATTGAAGCTGGAATTTACGCGCGAAGCGCTGGATGAAATTGCCGGGTTTGCGTTTCGCGTGAACGAGTCAACCGAAAATATCGGGGCGCGACGTTTGCACACGATCATGGAGCGGGTGCTGGATGAGATCAGCTTCACTGCTCCGGAGATTGAGGAAAAAACGGTAGGCGTTGACGCCGATTACGTGCGCAAAATGCTGACTGATATCGTGAAAGACCAGGATTTGTCGCGGTACATTCTGTAGCCGAGAATTGAGGAGTGTCGGGCAGTTTCGAGTGGACAACTACTGCGATTGGTGTTTTCGCAGATGTGCCTCGACTTCAGCCATACGCTGATTGAGATTGAGCAGGTTCTCCACGCGATCCATCCGGTTGTCAATCTTCGAATCGAGGCGCTCGATTTTCGCGTCAAGCCGGCCAAACCCACTCTCTACCTTTTCTTCCAGCTTGTCCATTTGTTTCTCAATGGCGTCCATGCGCGCCTTGAGTTCGCGCAGCTCAGGAGCAAGGAAGTCCTGCAACGCGGTCCTGACGTCGCCTACGACACTCATCGGTGCACCTCGTAAGAACTCTCTATCAGTTTACCAATCAGAGTATGGCAAAGAATCACTTGATTTGCCAACAAGAAGAAGGATAGCGAGGGCAGGTGTTGCGTTGGCTGACGGCAAGAATTTACTCTGCTTGCTTCATGCGATTGCTGGGCTTTGTGGCTTCTATTGCCATCTCCTTGTTAACCGCCTGCGGAACGCCAGGTGCTCCGCTGCCGCCGTCGTTGGGCATCCCCAAGCCGGTGAGTGATCTTGAGGCTGCCCGCGCTGGCTCTGCCGTTACGCTTACCTGGACCAACCCAAGAGAAACCACTGACGGAGAGCTGATTCGCAAACGCGGCATGGTCGCGATTTACCGGCGGCTCAATACAAACGCTTCGGGACAACGTGTGGGTGAAGTTGTCCTCCAGCCGACGTTGAAGGAACAGCAACCGGGCGTGAAACAGAGCGTGACGGATTCCCTGGCGCAGCTATTGTCCGGTTCCCAACCTGCAAACTTTGTCACCTACACGGTGGTGGCCAAGAGCAGTTCGGGCAAAAATGGCGGCCCATCGGAAGAGGCAATCGTGCCGTTGGTTCCAACCCTTCCGCAGCCGCAGATCGTGCTGAAAGTCATTCCTGGCGGTGTGGTCATCAGTTGGCAGAATGCCGCAGCGCCGGCGGCTTCGGGGAGGTTTCAAACGAATTACTTATATCGCCTTATGCGGCGAGCGGAAGGCACCAAGGAACCGGTGAAGGTGGGGCAGGCGCCGGCGGTGGGCTCCGAAATCGAGTTTCTGGATTCAGGGATCGAGTGGCAAAACACATATCAATATTGGGTCACGCCGGTTACTTCCTGGCAACTGGCGGGGAAAGCTGAGG
>JAICYU010000234.1 GCA_025934025.1 Terriglobales bacterium | reverse complement strand
ACTGAGAGCTTCACGACGCGCCTTCTGATTTGGATCAACTGAGTCTAGGCCCCCAACGTGCTGGAGGCAAAATCCCGAGCGAAGATACGGTCGGCTGACTTGGTCCGATTGTCCAGTTGCGTTTCTCTGGAAACGGATGCTCTTCATGGATGTTAGAATCGCGAGTTTCGCGCTCATTCCATGCTTTCAGCCACTCGCGACATTCTGCGCATCGCCATTGATAGCGGCGGGACGTTTACCGACTGCGTCTGGCTGGAAGATGGAACTCTCCGCATCCTGAAACTCTTCTCCACTCCTTCCGATCCATCCCAGGCCATTGCTTCAGCCGTAAACCAAATTGCCGGACGTGGAAAGAATGTCACCATACTTCACGGCACTACCGTAGGGACCAACACGCTGTTGCAGCGCAAAGGCGCGCGCGTGGCGTTTGTTACGACGAGCGGATTCGAGGACTCGATCGAAATCGGAAGGCAGAACCGGCCGCGGCTGTACGATTTCTTTTTTGAAAAAGACCCGCCGCTTGCTCCGGCTGACCTGCGTTTCGGAGTTCGCGAGCGCACGTCAGCAGAGGGAGAAATACTGGAAGCTCCGCAAGCCAAAGATCTGCAAGCTCTGGTCTGCGAGATCGCCGCGAAGGAGCCGCAGGCCATTGCTTTAAGCCTGCTGTTTTCGTTTGCCAATCCGAAGAACGAGCGCGCAGTTGCGGATGCGCTCAAGCAGCTCGATGTTACGCTCTCAATTTCGCACCAGATTCTGCCCGAGTTTCGCGAATATGAGCGTGCCAGCACCGTCCTGGTGAACGCCTATTTGCAGCCGGTGATGCAGCAGTATCTGGAACGGCTGGAGCAAAAAGCAAACTCGCAGAACCGCTCGCGCGTGTTTGTGATGCAATCGAGCGGAGGAATCACTGCGCTGGCTACGGCGGCCGCGCAGCCTGTGAGGACGGTGCTCTCCGGGCCGGCGGGCGGCGTAGTGGGTGCTTCGGAAGTGGCGCGGCTCAGCGGACTTGAACGCATCATCACTTTTGATATGGGCGGGACCTCCACTGATGTTGCGCTGGTGGATGGGCGGCCATCTACCACTAATGAGGCCGAAGTTGCCGGCCTTCCGGTGCGCGTGCCGGTGCTTGATATTCACACTGTCGGAGCGGGCGGCGGCTCGCTGGCACGGTTCGATCTGGGAGGCGCGCTCCGGGTTGGGCCAGAGTCAGCCGGAGCAGATCCGGGCCCGATCTGTTATGGCAAGGGCGAACGCCCAACGGTAACCGATGCAAATCTTCTTCTGGGCAGGCTGCCCGCCGATCAGTTCCTTGGCGGAGAGTTCAAGCTTGATGTAAGGCGCACGCGCGAGCTCGTCCGGCGCTGGCTGAAGGGAACCGGCAGCCGGCTGTCGCTTGAGAGCTTTGCCGCGGGCGTGATTCGTGTGGTGAACGCGAATATGGAAAAAGCCATTCGCGTGGTGTCAATAGAACGCGGGCACGACCCTCGCCGTTTTGCGCTGGTTGCTTTCGGCGGCGCGGGCGCAATGCATGCCTGCGAACTGGCACGGGCCCTCAGAATTCCGCGGGTGCTGGTGCCGGCGTATCCCGGAGCGCTTTCCGCCTTGGGAATCCTGATCAGCGACGTTGTGAAAGACCACTCGCGTACCGTGCTGCTGCGTGTCACCCAGCTTGCGCGACAGCGGATGGAACGCCTTTACTCGGAGCTCCAGCAGGAGATCGCGGCAGAATTGAAGGGCGAACGGTGGCAGGGAAGGGTCCAATATGAGCGCAGCGCAGACCTCCGCTATCAAGGGCAGGGATATGAGATCAGCCTGGCCTATGGCAGCGACCTGCTGGAGCGTTTCCATGCCGAGCACAAGCGGCGTTACGGCTACAGCAGCCCCGAGCGTGCCATTGAGATCGTCACGTTGCGCCTACGCGGACGAGTGTCATCCACAGAAAAAGTTGATCGATTGAAGCTTGCATCCGATAAGGGAAACCTTAAAGCTGGAACTACGCAGGTCTGGTTTGATAGCCGGAAGAGTGCAGCACAGATTTTGCCGAGAGCAGGCTTGCGCCGGGCAAAGACCTACCGTGGCCCGGCGGTCGTCACAGAGTACAGCGCCACTACGGTAGTTCCGCCGGGAATGGCCTTTGTGAGTGATCGTGCAGGAAATCTCGTGATCGAAATCCAATAAAAAGAGCGCTCGTTATGAGCGCCCTCTCAGGAGTCAGTCTCTCCCTATGCTGCTTTATCCTTGTCCCGATCAGCGTCCTTGTCCCGGAGATCATCGGCCGCATCGCGGGCTGCATCTTTCACCTTTCCCATGGCATTGCGGGCTTTACCTTTCACTTGGTCCATGGCGCCTTCGCTCTGGGCTTCTTTGTCTCCTGTCCACTCGCCTGCCTGTCTTTTCACCCGGCCGGCAATGTCCTCAGCTTTCCCTTTGATTCTGTCCTTATCCATAAAATGCCATCCTCGACTTTAGTTTTTTTCTAGCTGCTCTCAGTCTTGCTCTGTCACACTGCCGTCCTGCGCCCGCTGATGAGTTGAAAGATCAACGCAATCAGGGCAAGAACCAGCAGAATGTGAATGAATCCGCCCATGGTGTAACTGCTCACCACTCCCAGCAGCCACAGAATCAGCAGCACTACGAAAATTGTCCAAAGCATGTCACCACCGCCTTGTTTGCACCCGCTGTCCTGTAAAGTTGGACGGTCGTTTACGGAGGCAGGTTGCAATCAATCGAGAGCTGCCAGCGCAGCGGTCACTCTGGGTAAGGAATTGATAGTCACTCTGGGTAAGGAATTGATGTTGGAGGCACGCTCTTGTCTGCGCCAGATACAACCCGTTTCGCAGTACGAGTGCCTGCATTCCAACGTAGGGCCTCTCGATGAAGGCTAGTGCATATATATTGTTCAGCGTTATGAAGGTTGCAATCCAGGGCGAACGAGGATCGTTCAGCCATCAGGCGGCGCTCAAGCTGCTGCCGCGAGCGCAGGTGCTGGCGTGCGCGCGTTCATCGCAAGTGTTTGACGCGCTCGATTCAGGCCAGGCCGGCGCTGCGGTAATTCCGGTTGAGAACACGCTGGCCGGACCGGTAGGCGAGCATCTTGATTTGCTTTTGGAGCGCGACGTCTTCATCCAGCGCGAACTGCGGCTGAGGATTGAACATAATCTGATTGCCGCGCCGGGAGTAAAGCTCAAGGATCTTCGCCGCGGGATGTCGCACCCGGTGGCGCTCGACCAGTGCCGCAAGTTTTTCGAGAAGCACAAGACGATTGCTGCCGTACCGTTTTATGACACGGCGGGTAGTGTAAAGCACGTGATAGCAGAAAATCTTCGTGATGCGGCAGGCATTGCTGCAATCCAGGCGGCCGAGGAGTATGGCGGTACAGTGCTCCTGAAAAACCTTGAAGATGACCGGCAAAACGTTACCCGCTTCTTTCTCATCCTAAAGAAGAGAAAAACACTTCCGGCTGCTGACAAAACTTCTCTGGTCTTCTCTCTCAAGAATGTGGCTGGGGCGTTGTTCCGCGCTTTGAGCGTTTTTGCTCTGCGCGATCTGGATCTAAGCAAGATTGAATCTCGCCCGGTTCGCGGCAGGCCTTGGGAGTATCGGTTCTTTGTTGATGTTCTTCGTGGGGACGATGAAGCCATGCGCAACGCGCTGCGACATTTGGAGGAAGTGGCCGGGACGGTAAAGGTGCTCGGAGTTTATCCGCGGGCAAAGTAATGGTGCCAAAGGTAAGTTGCCCGGCTTGAGGAAAGTCAATAGAATCCCACCCGGTTTGCCTGCCGGACGCGAACTGCATCTTTCGGGGAGCATGGGTCATCAATATGTGAGCGTATTATTATCAAGGACTAATTATGGCTGCTGAAAAACACAATAAAGTCATACCTTTAGAGGCGAAATCCGAGCCTGAAAAGCCGGCTGAACTCAACCAAACAGCCGTTCCCGTGCTGCCGGTCAGGGATACGGTGCTGTTTCCCCATGCAGTTTTGCCCCTCACGGTGGGACGTGAAAGCTCCATACAGCTTATTAACTCGCTGGGTGAGGAAAAGACCATCATGGTGGTGGCGCAGCGTGAGGCCCGTGTTGACGCTCCTCAGCCGACTGACCTCTACAACATTGGCACCCTCGCCACCGTGCACAAAGTTGTGAAGATGCCCAACCAGAGCCTTTTTGTATTCACGGAAGGGCTGCAAAGGGCGAAGCTGGGCGAGTTTTCTCAACTCACTCCTTTCATGCGCGCCAACGTGGATCTGTTTGACGACAACGAGCCGGAGCAGGACCCCGAAACGGAAGCCTTGCAGCGCAACGTTTTGACGCTCTTCCAGCAGATCGTCGCGGGCTCTCCAACGCTTTCAGACGAGCTCCAGACCGTGGCCATCAATATCGAAGAGCCCGGGCGGCTGGTGGATTTCGTAGCGTCATCCCTGCCGTTCCTTTCGACCAAAGATAAGCAGGAAATTCTGGAAACGGCCGATGTGCGCAAACGTCTCCAGGCCATCAACCATCATTTGGCCAAAGAGCTGGAAGTGCAGCAACTGCGAAACAAAATCCAGACTGAAGTCCAGGACCAGGTGCAGCAGTCACAGCGCGAGTACTACCTGCGCGAGCAGATGAAGGCAATTCAGAAAGAATTGGGCGAACAGGATGAAGCCCAGCGCGACGTTGAAGATCTGCGCCAGAAGATCGAAGCCGCCGGGATGCCCGAGGATGTAAAGAAGGAGGCGCTTAAGGAGTTAAACCGCCTTGGCCGGATGTCGCCCATGGCAGCGGACTACTCCGTCACTCGCAACTACATTGAATGGCTCGCGGTGCTGCCGTGGGCGAAGTCAAGCGGCGT
>JAICYU010000241.1 GCA_025934025.1 Terriglobales bacterium | reverse complement strand
TGGCTCGGCGGGGCTTCTCAAGACAGATTCTGCTCAACTGACGGGCGAACTTGCACTAGTCTGGCCCGTTCCCTCATTCGCAGATCCGGAGCAGACCTTCCGGGCCATTTCGTTCTCTGTGCAGAAGCACATCGATACTGATGATCCACCACAGGGAAGCAACTTTAAGAATGTTCCGCTGCTCGGGATCGCGATGTCCCAAACTGAGAGTGTGCTGGTCAAACTCCTACCTGAGAGCTCTCCGGTGACATTGACCCTTAGCTCTAGTGGGACTGGAGCCGCGAATTTCGATGACGGATCTGCTCAAGGCTCCGCAACGATCACTATCCCTGCAAATGTCAGGCAGCAGGTTGTCAGCGTGAAAGGTCTAATAGCTAGCGACAAAGCCGATGATTTGGCTTTATCAGCCAAGCTTCCCGATCAAACTATGATTGGCACTCCTCAAAAGTTTTCTGTCGTCACTGTAACACTGAGGATGAATACAACAGGTAACGTGTCGCCCGACAACACAACCAGAGCGGATTACATCAGGTTCTCTGGCGTTGGCAGTGATACCTTGGGGCCTGTAGTTATCCCCTTTTCTGCAGGTAGCTTGAGCGGTTGCCGGACCGCAGTCGAATTGATCGGCGATGTCACGCCCAAGGATTTCAAGGGTTCAATAATATTGAAACGAACTCTCCTGGAAGCATCTGATTGGAGCGCAACCGCTTTCATCCAGAGTTTTCCCCAAAAGCCCGACACGTCCTTTCCAGATGATCGTGATGACACCCCAAGCTCTCAAGGACATGTGTTCGATCTGGATTTGCCAGGATTGAGCAATGCATCGCTATTTTTCGGATTAACGAGGCGTTTCCGCCAGAACTTCTCTGAGTATGCAGTCCTGGATTTAGAACAGAATTCAGTGCCGGTTTCGGGAGCTTTTTCGTGGTACTCCAGAACTTCATGCCTAGTGGGCCGTAACGGACCGCAGTTCTTACATGATGTGCCAGGAGACAACCAGGCAGGTCCCGGCTGCACGAAGCTGAGCTTTGATCTAGTAAGCGCTGATCACGCTGGTACAGTCTGCCAATAGGGAGAACTTATGAAATCGATATTGCGATTGATCATCATTCTTGCAATCGGTCCTGCCGCTTGGTGCTCTATTCCAAAATGCGCGGCGCTTGCTTCGGCGCCGCCCCACAAACTTATTGAGTTCCTGAAAAAGGGGTCAACTACGAAATCGGATCCATACTGTGTCGAACATGCTTTACGAAGACTTGGCGACATGAAAGAGGCCGATGCAATCCCGGCGATTGTCTCGTATCTGGATTTTCACCGTGCAGAAACTGATATGGAAAAGATGGGTTTCGGCGGGCAGCTTGGTACTATTGGCAATGATTTTCCAGCATCTCTTGCTTTGGCACAAATAGGCAAAGTGGCGCTCGTGCCGCTTGCCCATGTGATTGGAAGCGGCGAGCTCAGTGAACTGGCTCGCTCAAATGGTATTTACACTATCAGCAGGATTCTTCACAGTGATCTGGCGGCAACGCGTTTCCTAAGGTCCGAGTCTGACAAGGCACGAACGCCGTCGGAACAAGCTCGTCTGTTGCAAGCTGCGAAAGATGCTGCACGGATGTGTAGCGACTCCGAGCGAGCGATCTGCGAAGAGGCTGCTCTTGGCAACCGCGATTGATGCGCTAATGACGATTGGCAAACCAGCAGTTCCTGATCTCATCAAGGCAATTAAAGATAGCAGTAGTGAATTGATGAGGACGAATGCAGCCCACACTTTGGATGGCATGAATCCAGCCTGCCCCAAGCAGATAATTGACAGATTGGAATCTGAGGTCCTGAGGTCACACTCATCGGTGGAACAACAAGAGGCTCCGGGCAGCTGGAAAATATATCAAGGGCCGCCACGGCCTGTTTTATGCAAATCGGAATCCTCTGCTTAACGTTCGCTTCAATCAGCTACGCTGCAAAAACTCACACCGACAGGAGTCGGAGTGGATTTCTCGGGCAAGTCCTGCCGCCGGTCCCCTATGCCGATTTCGGCTGAACCGGCTCGCCGCCCGTGACTGGGCCAATTTTCCTGCGGGCACGTTGTAGTACTCTTTTTCGTCATGAAGATTGAAACACTCGCGGTACACGCCGGCCATCGCCCTGACCTGGGCACACGCGACGTCACGCCCGCCATCCATCTCTCCACCACATTTGAACGCGCGGAGGATGGAACTTTTCCGGGCGGGCATATCTATTCGCGCCAGAGCAATCCTAATCGCGCCATGCTGGAACAGGCGCTCGCCCTCATGGAAAATGGCGCTGCATCCCTGGCATTTTCCTCCGGTAACGCGGCGAGTTTGGCGCTGTTTCAGGCGCTTGCTCCCGGCGACCATGTCATCGCCGGCGAAGATGTGTTTTACGGCACGGCGGTCCTGCTCAACCAAACGCTCGGTTCGTGGGGACTTAAAGCCAGCTACGTGGACATGCGCGATCCAGCGAACGTGGAGCGCGCGCTCACTCCTGCCACCAAGCTCATCTGGATTGAGAGCCCTTCCAACCCGCTCCTGAACATTGCGGATATCCGTGCGGCGGTCGAAATCGCAAGAAAGGCGGGCGTTCTTACGGCAGTGGACAACACTTGGGCCACGCCGCTCCTGCAGCGACCGCTGGAATTGGGGTGTGACATCGCCATGCACTCGGCGACCAAGTATCTCTCCGGCCATAGCGACGTGCTCGCCGGCGCGCTGGTGTTTCGCGAACGCGGGCCACTCTTCGATAAAGTAAAGGCCATCCAGCACGCAGGAGGCGCAGTGCCCTCGCCCTTTGAATGTTGGCTGACATTGCGCGGTCTGCAGACGTTTCCCTATCGCGTGCGGGCGCAGTCGCAAAGCGCTCAGAAGATCGCAGAGTTCCTGAACAAGCAGCCGCAGCTTGAGGCGGTCCACTATCCCGGATTGACCAGGCACCCCGGCCACAAAATTGCCGCTGCACAAATGTCGGGCTTCGGAGGCATGCTCTCCATTCAAGTGAAGGGAGGCCAGCCGGAGGGATTCAAGCTCGTCGCCGCGCTCAAGCTTTTTACCCGTGCAACCAGCCTGGGCGGCACTCATAGCCTGATCGAGCACCGCGCATCAGTCGAAGGTCCCGGCACGCGCACGCCGCAAAACCTGCTGCGTCTTTCGATTGGCCTGGAGCACCCGGACGATCTGATTGAAGATCTCGATCAGGCGCTGAAAGAACTTTAGTTGGCGGCGTACTGGTGCAGCTTTATGAGATTTCACCAACGGCGCAGGGGACCGGATGAGGTCCCCTCGCCGTAAGCATTAGCCTGAAGCTAACGTCTGTCGCCATGTCTATGACTGGCATTCACAGTTAAGCGCATCCAGGGATGAATACAGCACTGGAATTTGGCATGGTCATCGTCATCTACTTGCGGGCCCGGAACGGTCGCGCCCGCCGGCACGAAGACGTTATTAGCGCTCGGTGGCTGGGGCACAAGCTGACCGTCCACCACTTGAGCACATTCCGGCGCGGGAACCGGGTTGCCTGAAGCCGCATTCAACGGCGCGACAAAGCCGCCGCCGAATTTCTTCACGCGGGTGAAGGTGTGCGTTTCACCGCCAAGATTTTGCAGCGTGAAGTTGATGTCTTCTTCTGACTTGACCGCCTCCGGAATGAACCTCCAGGCGCCCACCGATTTCTCCGTTCCCAACTCGGCATTGAAACCGGGAAAGGTGATGGCGCCGAAAGTAGTGTCGCGGACGCACGCCCCTTCACCTAAGACGGCGTTGAACGTGGCCGGATCACAATAGTCGCGAATATCTACGTTAACGGTTGCAGGCCGCTCGTCGCGGTCGCCTGCAAGACCTGGCATTGCCGCGAGAGCTGCCCAAAAAAGGACAAGGCCCAGACTCATCGAAGTCGTCATGTTCTTCTCCTTATATCTTTGTGGCGCAATTCGGAGTTTGTTGAATACGGAACGGTTTGCGCAGAACAACCCTGGAACCGGCCAAGGGGTGTGAGGTTGGGAGCCGGGAACATCTCTGAATCGGAACCGGCCAATCCCGGATTGCAGAAATGTTCCGAAGGATTAGACGCTTACCGGGATTCGTTGTCAAGACGAGATCCGGCTTCACATCCGCGAAAGATGCGACTGGCCAAGGATTACATCCTTGTTTTGAGCTAAAGTAGTCTGCATATTTCAATACTGCCCGGTACCCAATGCGAACTCTGTTTTTCTCTGTTCTCCTCTTCGCCGTCTCGGTGCAAGCCCTTGCACAAAAAGATGCGTCAGACGATCCTTCCTCCTTCGATCAACTTGCCTCGCATTTCGATTACCCCCGTCGTGTGCCGCTGGACTTCACCGAACTGGGCGTCGAGATGAAAGGCAAGATCATGCTGATTGATCTTCAGTATGACGGCCTTGACGATCACGTTCCCGCATGGCTGGTGGTACCGCACGGCGACGGGCCGTTCCCAGCGATTATCTGGGGCCACTGGATGATGCAGGGCTCGCCGCTGCGCAATCGCAACGAGTTTCTGGATGAAGCCCTGGTGCTGGCCCGCTCTGGCGTGATGTCGCTGCTCATTGATACACCAATGGTCCGCCCCGGATACCAGCAGAAATCCATTAACGAAGACCCATA
>JAICYU010000347.1 GCA_025934025.1 Terriglobales bacterium | reverse complement strand
GTATCTACCGCGACAGTGGATACATTCAAGGTTGGCGCTGGCGAGGCAGTATTGAGCGAAGAAGTGTTCAACATAGACCACAGCAGGATGGTTTTGCTTGTGCCATCATCTGAGAACACCGCGTTGGAACTGAGGAAAAATTCTGTGCCGCCGTTGTCCGTATCGAACTGATTTCCCGGAGATTGAGCAGCCCAAACCGTAAAGCCCGCGCCGTCCGGTCCCGCGCCCAGAGTGTTGAACAGGACCACGCTGCCGCTGCCGCCGGTCAGCAGGTTATTGCCGATGGCATAAATCTGCGCGCCAAAGAACCCCGGCCCGGAGAATGAGAACTCGTTGGTGGTGAGATAGATTCCGTTGGCATCCGCTCCAATGTGGGGATAGTCGCCCAGGCAGAACCCACTGCCGCAATGATGGTTCGGCGTTCCTTCGGTGCCGTTGTTCTGGACCGGGAGCTTGAAAATGGTCCAGGTTCCCAGCGGGTTCCCAGTGTCACTCACCGCGATATCCAGATGGTTGTTGCCGGTCAGTGATGCAGTTAGACCAACGTGGTCGAGCGTCAATACAACATGAACGAAACGTCCGATGGCTTGATCGAAAATGCACACTGGATCAGTAATTGAAGGACCACGCGGGAGCGTTGGGCTTGCGCGGTTGATGGCCGCCGGGTAGCCGTAAAAGGTATTGAGGTCAACCGCTTGTCCGCCGTTCAGGAGCGCATTGCCCTGGGCGTCATAAACCTGCAAGACGTCATTGACGGATTCAAGTACAAAGCCATTGCCCGCACAAAGAGCCTGATCAGGTGGCTCGACAGAAAATTGGTTGCCTCCATTGGCGAAGCGTTGGTCATGAAAATTCAGCCCTTGGAAATGTGCGCCCAAAACCGGATTGGACTTCGATTTGGAGCTGACGGGCCGGCCATTTCCGGTGGTAGTGCCGGGTAAGGACCGGTTAATTCCTATCCCGGTGTCAGTCCCGTCGCCGCCATCCGCGTCACCGCCGTTTACGGCAGCGTCAATTTCATCAACCCCGTTGGTGACATCGCTGGCCATGGGCGCCGAAGCGAACGAACTGGCGCCGACCCGCTGCAGGGTCAGCTTCGTCGGTGGTTGTGGAGCCGGCGCTGATTGAGCAGAAGCAATGTTGAGCAGGCTTGTCAGCAGCACGATGCCAAACGCGGCACTAAAAACGCGAGCCAATCGCATAGGTGTTCCTCCAATGTCTAAATCAATTTATTTTTGGAACAGTTCTCGGAATCATTGCGCCATGAACTTCACGATTCTCGTCTGGCTGGCACGAGCACTCCTGGAACGAAACTGAAGTGCCGAGGCTTTCCTCTGCGTTACAGCCACGCTCTTAACTCGGAGAAAAAGGGAGGAGTCGAGCAAGAACGGAAAGTGTTGCCATGGAGCTACGAGCCTGAGCTCCAAAACTGAGGGACGATCATACCTGCGACAACAGCTAGGTGATTCATCCTAAATTAACCTAATCCGCATGTAACCCCAAGGTACACTGGACCGCCGCCCGTAGCCGGCCGAGCCATGCCGTGCCTTCCGGCGCTCGGACGCTCAAAACGCACTTTCTCACCCCTGCTGAGGTGGTTTGCCTATGGTGCGCTCTTGTCGAGATTCATTCCTTGTCCTGCCTTCGCGCTCTTTGTCCTTTGCGGTAAATGCCCTCCCCAGATTCCTGTTCCGGCCTTTCTTCCGGCGTGTCTTACTGGTGTACGGAGGAATTACGGCGTGGCTGCGCAGACTAGCATCGCTTCCATGTATCCTGCTCAGGCGGAACGTTGCCCGGACCGTCCCCGGCGGGCGCATGGATCGGTGGCCAGTCTCCACCCGGATGGGCGAGCGCTGCCGCCGGCACGCGGCAGCGCCCTTCCGCCGGAACCCATTGCTATAATCCAGGAAATGCGCTGGGAAGAGCTTTCCGATGAAGCGCTCATTTCCGCCTATCGCTCGGAAAATGACAGAGCTCTGGCCGAGCAATACGCCAACGAGCTTTTCCGGCGTCATCATACCAAGGTCGCGCGTTGGTGCTTGAGCTTTGCCGGCGACCGCGAATCCGCCGCCGATCTCGCCCAGGAAATCTGCGTCAAGGCCTATCGCAACTTAAGCAACTTCAAGGGCGACTCGCGTTT
>JAICYU010000148.1 GCA_025934025.1 Terriglobales bacterium | reverse complement strand
TTCAGTTTCACCGGCGGCCCCATGCTGCGGGAACTGGAACAGCGGTTCGGTGTTCCTCTTGCGCTACCTCTGTATTGCTCGGTTGATCCGGAGAACCATACCCAGCTTGCTCCCAGCGACGATCTTCGCTGCGACCTTGGTTATATGGGAACATATGCTTTAGACCGGCAACCCAAGATCGAAGAATTCTTGTGCGTGCCTGCTCGGAAATCTCCAGACTTGCGGTTCATCATCGCCGGCCCTCAATATCCGGAGAGCATCGAATGGCCCTCGAACATCGAGCGCATCACTCACCTGAACCCCTGCCGCCATGCCGAATACTACTGCTCCTCACGAATGACCCTGAATGTCACCCGCCGAGATATGGTGCTGGCCGGGTACTCACCTTCAGTGCGGCTTTTTGAGGCAGCCGCCTGCGGCGCTGCAATTGTGTCAGATAACTGGCCAGGTCTGGATACATTCTTTTCACCAGGAGAAGAGATTCTGCTTCCTGCCGGCCCTGATGATGTACTTCGCTACATCCGTGAATACGATGACAGTGAGTTGCGACGGATCGGGAGGGCAGCACGGGAGCGCGTGCTCGCTCTGCACACGAGCAGCTCAAGGGCCTTGGAGTTCGAGCGGGCTGTGGAAATTGCAACGCAGCCGCATCTCAAGCCTGCCTGATACTGCTATACGACCGCCACATTTCCCTTAACACGTCGTGCCGTGCCAACGGTAGGCAAGTCTTTGGCATCTTTATGAAGTTATCCTCTTTATTCCCTATGAGAATTGCTCTCATCGCTCCTCCTTTCATCTCTGTTCCGCCGAAGAGGTATGGCGGAACAGAACTGTTCCTTGCGGAACTCGCTTCCGGGCTGCAGGAGAGGGGTGTGGAGATTATCCTGTACACTAACGCGGAATCAACGCTCCCCGTCCCGATGAAGTGGTTGTACGAAGAGGAAGAATGGCCCCTGAGCGGCGATGTTGAAGCGAACCTTAAGGCATTGAACCACTCAGCTTGGGCCGTCGAGGACGCGATCGGCAATGCCGATGTCATCCACATGAACAATGCTCCGGGGCTGACTCTTTCAAGGTTCTCACCGGAGTTGCCCCTCGTTTATACCGTTCACCACGCTTACGAGCTGATTCTCTCCAAGTTTTACAACCTGTTTCCTCGAGTTTCGTATGTCACCATCAGTGAATTTCAGCGGGAAAAACTCTCGGTTCCACGCTCCCGCACGATTCACCATGGAATCCAGATGTCCAAATATCGTTTCAACGGTGCAAAAGAGCCATATCTCTGCTTCCTCGGACGAGTGGCCCCGGTGAAGGGCACGCACCTGGCCATCGAGGTCGCGAAAAAAGCCGGCATACCTTTAAAAATTGCCGGTGAGATACAGCCCCTTTATCGCGACTACTGGGAGCGGAGGATTAAGCCGCAGGTAGACGGTCATTTCATCGAGTATGTCGGGGAAGTGGGACTGGAGGAAAAGAACGACCTTCTTGGCAATGCCTTGGCGATGCTGTTCCCGATTCAGTGGGATGAGCCCTTCGGGTTGGTGATGATTGAGGCCATGGCGTGCGGTACTCCGGTGCTGGCACTGCCCGGCGGCTCGGTCGGGGAGATTGTAAAAGAGGGCGTTAGCGGCTACGTCAGGCCCAGCGTAGATGAACTTACCGCCTGTGTGAAGGAGCTGGACCTGGTTCCCGAAATCGTCCGGAAATATGCGGAAGCACTCTTCTCCCGCGAGCGCATGGTGAGCGACTACATTGAACTCTACTCTGAGATTCTAGGAGAGGCCTACCACACCGAAGCGGAACCGATCGTGGCATGATGTTACTGGCCTCTGTTACGAGCAAGAAGGTGAAGCGGCAATGAGTGCGAAGCTGATTATTCCGGCTCAGGACCTGGTGGAGATCCCTTCGCCTTATCCGGAGCCAAGGATTGCTTATCAGAATGCAGAGCCGCGCAAAGTCAACAATCTTACGCTGATTGATGGCAAGACCTTCCTTTCCACCACCCTCGCGGGGGACATCATGCCCCCAGGCGCTCCTGATGCGGGATTTTTTCATGATGACACGCGTTTCCTCAGCCGCCTGGAACTGCAGGTGGACGGGTACAGAACCGTGGTGCTGTCCTCAAGTACCGAGCAGACTTTCGCTTCACAAATTGAGCTCACCACCGGACAGAGCACGCTGCGCGACAGTTACGAGATTCCTGAGAACACGGTCCACATACGTCGCGAGCAACTTCTCAGTTTAGATACTCTGTACGACTATCTCACGTTTGAGAACTTCAACTTTAATGAGTTGGAGATTGTGATTGAACTGGCATACGAAGCCGATTTTATGGACGTGTTTCAGGTGAGGGGTGCAGCTCGGCAGGAACTCGGGCATTACTACCAGCCACTCGTCAATCGCGATTCGATCGTCTTCCACTACTGCGGCAGAGATCGCGTGAGCCGCGATACCATCATCCATCTGTCGCCCGAGCCGGAGCGAATTCACGGAACCACCGCGCGTTGGCGCCTCAAGCTGCCGCCCTTCCGGCGCTTTCAGGTGCAGACCACGGTTGTGCCGCAGGTGGAAGGGAAGCGGTCGCGTGCCGGCCGGCCTGATTTCAGCCAGCATCTGCGAAGCCGGCGCGAGGCATTTGCCCAATGGGAATCGCTATCTACACACTTCAATTCGACGAATCGAATTTTCGAGCAGATGGTGGGAACCTCCAAAGGCGACTTTCACGCGTTGCGAATTCCGGAAGGGAAAGAACACGTGATTGCGGCTGGTATTCCGTGGTTCGCCACAATGTTTGGCCGCGATTCAATCATTGCAGCCTACCAGTCCTTGCCCTTGAATCCACAGCTTGCTGGGGAGACATTGCGCGTGCTGGCCCGATATCAAGGACAGGAAGTGAACGACTGGCGTGACGAAGAGCCCGGTAAGATCCTGCACGAGTTTCGTGAAGGCGAGATGACGCGCGCAGGCGAAATGCCCTTCGGCCCCTACTACGGTTCCATTGACGCGACTCCTTTGTGGCTGGTTCTGTTGAGCGAAACATTTAACTGGACCGCCGATGAGCAGCTTGTGAAAGACATGCTGCCTCACGCCTACCGCGCTTTGGAATGGATTGACCGCTATGGCGATCTCGATGGCGATGGCTTTGTGGAATATTCACGCCGCTCATCACGCGGGCTGGTCAACCAGGGATGGAAGGATTCATGGGACGCCATTATGCATCGCGATGGCGAGGTGGCCAAGCCACCCATCGCGCTTTGTGAAGTTCAAGGATATGTGTACGAAGCCAAGTATCGGCTGGCTTCCTTGATGCGTTCGTTTGGCGATGTGCGCATGGCGGAAAAGCTCAAGAAAGATGCCGCCGATATGGCAAAACGATTTGAGAAGGCGTATTGGATGCCGGCGCGCGGCTTCTATGCTCTGGCGCTGGACCGCGATAAGCGGCAGTGCCAGGTGATCTCTTCCAATCCGGGACATCTCCTCTTCACCCGCATGCTCCCACAAGACCGCGCTCGCTGCATCACTGAGAAGTTTATGCGGCCGGACATGTTTTCTGGCTGGGGCTGGCGGACGATGTCGCAGGAAGAGCGTGTCTTCAACCCACTCAGCTACCATCGCGGCTCGGTATGGCCGCACGACAACTCCATTGTGGCGCACGGGATGGCGCTCTACGAATTTCGTGAGCCGGCCAACAAGCTGTTCAGCGCTCTTTTTCAGGCAGCGCTCAATTTCCGAGACTACCGGCTGCCGGAACTGTTCTGCGGAATCGAGCGTCGCGAGCACGATAAGCCCGTGCAATATCCGGTTTCCTGCTCGCCGCAAGCCTGGGCATCGGGAGCGGTCTTTCTGTTCCTGAGCTCTGTTCTGGGCATCCGTCCCAGCGCGCATCGCAAGGAATTGAATATTGTGAATCCGACTCTTCCTGAGTTCCTGGACAATCTGAGCATTCGAAACATGCGCATTGGCAACAGTCGCGTAGGCTTGGACTTCGCCCGGCGCGGCGACCGCACCTTCTGCAATGTGGTGGAGATCGAAGGCGACAAGCTGCTGGTGAACGTGGCGTTCAAGAAGAGGTAGACTGCGCCGCACCTTGCGTAGCGGTAGAGGCAGCGTTTAGAGTGAACCGTCCGATTTTGCCAAATCCATCCAGGAGCTTTCATGCCCATCAACGTGACTGCAAAGAAGAATGGACCGTATATTGTCAGCGGCGACTTGAGCCAGCTTGCTCTCACTGATCCTGAAGGGAATAAGTATGACATCGCCGGGAAGCAGGCCATCGCGCTTTGCCGCTGCGGCGGGTCAGTGAACAAGCCTTTTTGTGACGGTACCCATTCCAAGCTGGGATTTCAAGCCGCTGAAGCCGCGGTGAAGCAGCAAGGCTGAAGTTACCTAAGTATTTGGCCGTTGCGCATCTCTGCCGGCGCGGCGGTTCGCTGTACTCTGCTTGCGTCCAGGTTGCAAATGAGGGCGCAGCTCTATGGTGACGATTCACGGGCACAGCATTCAGCTTTCAACGCTGGTGAACTTCATTCCGGTGCTGGCCACCATGGTTACGACGCTTCTCAGCATCGTGCTGGCTCGCGCCACGTTGCGTTACGCTCATGCTGCTGATCGCACGGTAGAGTTGGCGCATGAGCAGTTCGAGCGCGAGTGGGCGCCCGAATTGCATTTGCGGCTGGAGAAAGCCTCAGGAACAGAAGCCAGAATCATCATTACCAATCTGGCGAAGACGTCTGTGCTGCTACAGTTGCTGCAGCTTCGCAGCGTAAACAGCCCCAAGCCCTTCGAGAAGCGGTATCTCAATGATCCGCTGGTTGGCGGCACTGCCTGGAACAGCCAGGTTGGGGAGCAGTTGCTCCGGGTAACCGGCCCGGAATTTCATGGTCCTATTGCGGCTTCGGCCAGCTTCTACGCGGCCGGACGGCTCTACCGGACAGATTGGTTTCGCTTCAACGTGGAAGTCCGCGGCGGGCGGTTCGAGCGCATTCAAGCCGCTACAATCCCGGCACGGCGGGTTCGTGTGCTGGTGCCGCACAAGATCCGAAAATTCCGCAAGCCGTTGGCAACGGATGTGGCTAAGGAAATTGTGGAAACCACGAAAAGCCACTGACGCTGCGCTGCCCGAGGATCGTTAATGCACCGTCTTCATCTTGCGCGACATATAATCCATCAGCAGATACTGGCCGAGAGTTTGCGGCGTGGTGAAGTACGCTTTGCCGCGGCACATCTCCGTGACCTTCTGGACGAACTGCACCAATCCGTAATCTGACGCAAGCATGAACGTGTTGATCATGATTCCCGCCCGCTTGCAGCGGGAAACCTCTTCCAGCGTTTGGCTCACTACCAGCGGATCGAGTCCGAAGGCGTTCTTGTAGATGCGGCCGTCTTCAAGAGTGAGCGCGGACGGCTTGCCGTCAGTAATCATGACGATCTGCTTCATGTCCTTCTTTTGCCGCTGCAGAATGCGCTGTGCCAGCCGGAGTCCTTCGCGAGTGTTGGTGTAGTAGGGTCCAACCTTCACTCTTGCCAGTTGTGAAACCGGCATCTCTTCTGCTGAATCGTGGAACAGCACCAGCGAGAGGGAATCTCCAGGATATTGCGTGCGGATGAGATGCCGCAGCGCCATGGCGACTTTCTTGGCCGGTGTGAAGCGGTCTTCGCCGTAAAGGATCATGCTGTGGGAACAGTCCAGCAGGACCACGGTTGCGCAGGATGATTGATACTCGCACTGGTGAACGCGCAAGTCCGAGTACTCGATGTTGAGAGGCAGTGAGAGTCCCTCGCGCTGGATGGCGGATGAGAGAGTCTCGGTAATGTCCAGATTGATGGTGTCGCCGAATTCGTAAGTCTTGGAAGCGCCGCTGGCTTCGATGCCAGTGGCAAGGTCGCGCGTGTCGTGCCGCCCAAAGCTGGAGCGGCCGAGGGAGCCAAGAAGATCGCGCAATGTTTTAAAACCCAGAAAGTCCAGGCCTTTATCCGTGATTTCAAACTTCGCTTGAGTTTGAGAATCGCCCGTCTGTCCGGGGGTATTGGAAGGGCGGGACGGGTCCGGCGGCTGGTCTACGGAAATAAAATCTTCCTGCTGCATGCGCTCAATGAGCCGTTCAACCAGTTCCTCCAGCGAGCCCTCCATTTGCATTTGTTCCAGGCGCTCGCGCATTTCTTCGTCGAGGAAATCTCCCATTTCCAGCGCCTGCTGAATTGCCTGACGGAGCGTATCCAGCGAGTGCTCGTCCATCTGCTGGAAATACATGTACTGGCTCTGAAACCCCGATTCCAGAAGGTAGTCTGAAAGAGCAGCGAGCAGGTCCTCCATGCTCATCTCATCGCTGAGATCGCCAACGTAGCGGGAGTATTTGGTGTATTTCATGTTTGCTGTGAGCTACCAGCCACGAGCTGCCAACGACAGTTTGGAAGGATTGCTACTTCTCCTTCTTCCCTTCACTACTCCAACGGAATTCAGCTCGCGCAGGTAGTCTCATCCGCGATCATCTGCGGCTAATTGTAGGGTCTCCGGCTTCGCAACGGCTGCGGGGCTTCATCTTCACCGCGTTCATAAGCACGCTCCGCGCGCTTCGGCTGCTTTTCCGCTTGAAATACGCGCTCTTCCGTGCGTCCAATCCTGCGGTGGGCGTGGAGACCTTCAAGCACAAACTCGGCAGCAGAAACCAGCACCTCAGGCCGTTCTTTCGGTTTAATGCCAACCGGTGCGAGCTTGTCCGTGAGCCCTTGAATGTTCTTCAAACCTTCCAGTATCTCTTGCGAGCCGGCGCTATCTGCCAGCTTGATTTCGCCACCCAGCTCGAACCACTGAACGACCTGCTGCATGTTCAGGTCTTTGAAATAAATGTCATAGGTCTTGGCGACTGCCGTCCGGATCAGCTCGCGGGCCACCGTATCCGCTCCGCGCATTTCCCCTTCATACTCAAGTTCCAGCTTGCCGGTAATGGATGGCAAAGCAGCATAAATGTCGCCGATACGCGGAACAATGGCTTTTTCACTGTTGCGCAGCGCGCGACGCTCGGCATTAGAAATCACATTCTCCAGTGCGCTGATTGGCAGTCGCTGGCTCACGCCGGAGCGCTTGTCAATTTTCTTATCTTCACGGGCCAGGAACGCCACGCGCTCGATCACTTCGCGCACGTACTTGGGAACGTGCAGCTCCAGGCCATCGCGCCTTGCCCACGCTTCCTGCTCGGTGATGCTGATGCCTTCTTCCAGAGAACCCGGATAATGGGTGCGGACCTCTGAACCAATGCGGTCTTTAAGCGGAGTGACGATCTTGCCGCGTGCCGTATAGTCCTCAGGATTTGCGCTGAAGACGAGCGCGACATCGAGCGGCAGCCGCAGCGGGTATCCTTTGATCTGCACATCGCCTTCCTGCATGATGTTGAACAGACCCACCTGAATTTTGCCTGCGAGGTCTGGCAGTTCGTTGATGGCGAAGATGCCCCGATTCGCGCGGGGAAGCAGGCCATAATGAACGGTGAATTCACTCGAAAGATCGTGCCCGCCGCGCGCCGCTTTGATGGGATCAATATCACCAATCAGGTCGGCAATGGTCACATCCGGTGTCGCCAACTTTTCCACGTACCGTTCATCCGGAGTGAGCCACGCAATCGGAATGTTATCGCCCTGCTCGACAATCAACGTCCTGCAGCGCTTGCAGATCGGATCGTAAGGATTGTCGTGGATCTCGCAGCCCGCAATGTAAGGCATTTGCGGATCAAGCAACGCTGTGAGCCCGCGCAGGATGCGGCTCTTGGCTTGCCCGCGCAGCCCCAGCAGAATGAAGTTGTGCCGGGAAAGAATTGCGTTCACCAGTTGCGGAACGACTGTATCTTCGTAGCCGATGATGCCGGGAAAGATGGTCTCGCCGGAACGCAGCTTGGTAATCAGGTTGTCGCGGAGTTCGTCTTTGGTCTTGCGCGTACGGAGTCTCTGCTCGGAAAAAGGGCTTTTCCTAAGCTCGCCCAAGGTACGTGGAAGAGTCATGAAGGGCCTCTGCTCGCAATTATACGCCCGTCGTTTTAACACCCGGCGCGGCGCGCTCAGCGGACGTGACCGTTGCCACTTGCTTTTTCCCGCGCCCGCATGGTCTTTTCGAGCTGAGGAATCGTTGCACGATAGTACTCGATGAGGGTTTCCAGGCGCTCCGCTTCTGACTTCATTTCCAGAAACGCCTGCTTGAAATCCAGATCAACGGGAAGTGAATTGGCGAGGTGAAACGAAAGAGAGGGGACGTTCTCCTCGATTTCCGCTTCCTGCCCCAGCACGCGAAAGAGCTGCTTGTGAAGCTCGA
>JAICYU010000010.1 GCA_025934025.1 Terriglobales bacterium | reverse complement strand
GCTGTTCCGGTTGAGTTGGCGGTAGTTTGCGGAATCCTTTTATGGATCGCAACCTATATGGCCCCACTTCCGGTGGGCCTGATTCTGCTGCGCAAAGAGCATTTTTCGCTATCGTCAATTGCAAGGGCAAGCACGGAAGTGACAGTCCCAAAATCTGCGTCTGAAACTTCCCGAACAGACCGTCATTGAAACCGCCGGTTCAGATTGCATCTCTTATTGCGACTTCACTTTAAATTCGCCCTTCAGAAACTCTGGTCAAAGCTGGAGTTCTGAGATATATTTTTGCTCCAACTTCTGTTTCTTTGAATTTCGGATTAGCCACTTAAGATGGAGGCCCCTTGAACAGATTTCCCTTCCGTATTCTATTCCCGGCACTGGCCGGGTTCTTTCTGCTGACCTTTGCCGTTCCGTCACACGCGCAGAACGAGGACTGGATTCAAATTACCCCGCAGTACACGCAGATCAAGGAAGTTCCGGGAGATCCAGGAGCTTCCGCCATCCAGCTTTACTATGCCGACTTCATAGATGACGAACTGCACAATGAGTTCTACCACAAAGCCATCAAGATTTTGAACGAGAAGGGCAAGAAGTATGCTGACGTGGAAATTGATATTCCGTTGGATGGCTCCGTCAGCGGGTTCAAAGCGCGCACCATTGAGCCCGACGGCAGAATCGTAGAGTTTTCCGGGAAGCCTTTTCAGAAGATTGTATTTAAGGGAAAAGGAATCAAGGTTCTCGCCAAAACCTTCACCATGCCAGAAGTTGAGGTGGGCAGCATCATCGAATACAAGTACAGGATTGATTGGCCTTATATTCTGAGCGATAACGCGTGGATCATTCAGCATGACCTCTATACGATCAAGGAGGAGTTCCGGATGAAGCCTTATTCCGGCGAGATCGAAGGGTTCGAGGCCACCGGTTACCAAGTGGCTTCCGTTTACGCCAATATGCCTCCCGGACTGAAGCCGCAGCTCAAGGGAAGGAACTACGAGATGCAGGCACAGAACATGCCGGCATTTCAGTCGGAAGGATACATGCCTCCGGAAGAGGTCTTTAAGCCGCAGATACGCTTCTTCTACAACAGCCCCGGGCTGGATAACGCCGACCGTTTCTGGCAGGACGCAGGAAAGACCTGGAACAGCAAGGCAGAGCATTTCATCGGGAATCACTCCGAAGTCACAGCCGCCGCAAGCCAGGCTATCGGCAGCGAATCCGACTCTGAGAACAGGCTTCGGAAGCTGTATGCCCGTGCTCAGCAAATCAGGAATCTCAGCTACGAACGCGAGCGCACCAAAGAGGAAATGAAGAAGGAAAACCTCAAGGAAAACCAGAACGTCGCAGACGTGTTGGCGCGTGGCTATGGTACTCGCACTGACATCAATCGCCTGTTTGTGGGGCTGGCTCGTGCTGCCGGATTCAACGCATCTATCATTGAAGATAGCAACCGTCAGGAGCGCTTTTTCCAGAAGAGCCTTTTTTCCGCCAGCCAATTGGATTCTGAGATCACGGTAATCAATCTGAATGGCAAAGACATTTACCTGGATCCTGGAACCAAGTTCTGCCCTTACGGGCTCTTGCGCTGGACGCGGACCTCGACCAGTGCTCTCAAACTCGATAAGAAAGGTGGCACTTTCATTGAGGTGCCGCCCGCGCCTTATAACAAAGCCATCCTTCGTCGAGTTGCTGATCTAGGTCTTAGCTCCGACGGCTCCGCTCAGGGAACGGTCCAGGTGCAGTTCAACGAAGGCGAGGCGCTGGAACATCGCCTGGATGCGCTGGACAGCGACGAGGCCGGACGCAAGAAATCGTTGGAAGATGAGATTGAAGAATCGCTGCCTTCCGGATCAAGCGCGAAGCTTACCAGTTCCGAGAACTGGGAAGACAGCAGTAAGCCGCTGATCGCCAATTTTCATGTCGAGATACCGGCGTATGCCTCACTGGCAGGCAAGCGTCTTCTCACGCCGGCATTTCTTTTCCAGACCAAGCAGATGGACGCGTTCAAGCATGGCGACCGCAAGTATCCGGTTTACTTTGCATACGCGTTTGAAGAGGCGGACCAGGTGTCAGTGAAACTGCCGGCGGGTTACAGCGTTGAGGATGTTCCGCCCAAACAGGTAGCCAACATCGGATATGCCGGATACCAGAACCTGATTCAATTCGACGGCACAAGATTGGTGAGCCAGCGCGTTCTTCAGGTGAATGGAATTTATTTCACCCTAGATAAATATCCCGCTGTAAAAGACTTTTTCAACAAAGTGCAGGCTGGAGATGAAGAGCAGACCATCTTGAAGGAGGGCACCACCAGTGCGCAAAAGGGCAATTAGTCTTGGACTGCTTCTTGGCAGCCTTCTCGGATCCGCTCCAGTGGATGCCCATGCGTCGGTGCCCGATTGGCTGCGCACGCTGGCGCACCAGCCGGCGAAAAAATATGCCGATGATGCAAATGCCGTTGTCCTGCTGGACGACCAGGAGACAACTATTCGTGATGATGGTGAGATTGTTACTCATGGCCGGCGGGTGTTGAGGATTCTGAGATCAGAGGGGAAGGATTATGCTGTCTACGTCATCCCCTATTCAAGTGAGACCAAAGTCAACTATCTTCGTGGTTGGAGTATCACCGCGAAAGGCCAGGAATATGAAGCCAAAGACAAGGACACTTTCGAGATAGATCTCAGTAGCTATGAGATTTTTTCTGACGAGAAGGATAAGAGTCTGGTTCTGCCGGGCGCCGATGTAGGAACGGTGGTTGGTTTCGAATACGAGCAGAAGCGCCGTCCTTATGTTTTCGATGATCAATGGTATTTTCAGGAAAAGATACCCGTCGAAAGAAGTCGCTACGCTCTGCGGTTACCGGCAGAGTGGGACTATCGTGCTAGCTGGGTAAACTATAAGGACAAGCCGCCGCAACAGCAGGCTGGGGCATTAGTCTGGGAGGTCTCCGATGTTCCCAGGGTGGAGCATGAATTCAATGAGCCTCCGTATCGTGCTCTAGCAGGGCGCATGATCGTGACATTTTACTCCGATAAAGCGCAGGGCGGAACATACAAGTCATGGAACGATCTTGCAGCGTGGCACGCGCGCTTGATCGCAGGATCTTTTGATTCCAGCCCTGCTTTGCAGCAGAAAGTGGCAGAACTGGCGCCTGCCGCAAAGCCCCTGATTGAGCGCATCAAGGCACTCGCCGATTTTGCCCAAGAAGATATTCGTTATGCTGCCATTGAAGTTGGAATCGGAGGATTTCGCCCGCATCCTGCCTCTGAAGTCTTTTCTCATCGTTATGGTGATTGCAAGGACAAGGCCACTTTACTGCGCACCATGTTGGCCCAAATTGGCGTGAAATCTTATTACATGCCAATTCATGATGAGAGAGGTATTTACACTGAAAAGACCCCTCCGAATCTGGGTTTTGATCATGTAATAATTGCTATCAAGATTGCCGACGAAGTGGCAAAGTCGCTACCGGCCATCTACGAGGATCCCAAGCTGGGCCACCTGCTCATTTTTGACCCGACCAATGATCTGGTTCCATTCGGCCAGCTGCCATATTACGAGCAAGATAGTTATGCCCTCCTGGTCACAGATAATGGCGGAGAACTCATTCACTTGCCTCTGAGCTCGCCGGAAGCCAATAAAGTTCAGCGCACCGCCAAGTTCAAATTGTTGCCAGATGGAACACTGCAGGGAGAAATTGAAGAGCTGCGTTCCGGATACATGGCGATGGACTTTCGTCAGTATATGAAGAACGAAAGTCAGCATGATCGCAGGAAGAATCTGGAATACATCCTTGGGGAGAATCTTAGTAATTTCCAAGTGGACAGCTTCGATCTGGAGAATGTGGCTGATATAGGCAAAGATGTGGTGTTGCGCTACAAATTCACCGCAACTCACTATGCTAAAACCATAGGATCGCTGCTCCTGGTGCGCCCAAGGGTCGTTGGGGAGATGATGGGGGCATTCGATTCTACTAAGCCGCGGCACTACGATTACGATTTCAGGGTGCCTTTCTTAAGAAGCGACACTGTCGAAATCAGCCTTCCTGATGGGTATACCGTTGACGAGCTTCCTGATCCTACCAAGGCGGTGTTCCCGTTTGCTGAGTACACCAGCAAAGCGGAGAAAGACGGCAACATTCTGAAATATTCCCGTCAATACAAGCTCGAAACCACGTCCGTCCCAGTGGAACACATTGAACAACTACGCAAGCTGTTTGCCGAAATCAATGTTGACGAAAGGAATATGGCCGTTCTGAAGCGCGTGAATTGATCCGGCACAACGGGCCAACAGTGATCGGCCTTCCCTGAGGCTGTTTTTGTTGTCGTGGGTTTGTGCATCTTCTATCATGAAGGACAGGCACATCTATGGCAGATCAACCGAACAAGAAGAAGAGCCAGGGCGCTCTTGCGGAAGACCCGGTTTCTGAGATTTTTGAAGGCCGTCATCCGTCCGAGTCCGAAAAGGACTGGGCCGGGCAGACACTCTCACCCGCGTTGCAGAAAGCGCCGGAGAAGCCCATTGGCGCGGCATCTGGAACCAATCTCGACGAGAACGGCCACACTCGCTTCACCACCATCAGCGGAGTCCCCATTCGCCGGCTCTACACCCAGGCTGATCTGCCTGCCGACTGGAAATACGAGCAGTACCTGAACTATCCCGGTCAGCCGCCTTATACGCGCGGAATCCATGCCAGCGGATACCGCGGCCGATTGTGGACGATGCGGCAGTTTTCCGGGTTCGCTTCGCCCGAAGAGACGAATGAGCGGTACAAGTATTTGCTCGCCCACGGCGGGGGCGGGCTCTCCGTCGCGTTCGATCTTCCAACGCTGATGGGCTACGACTCGGATCATCCGGCGAGCGAAGGCGAGGTCGGCAAATGCGGCGTAGCGATAGATTCGCTCGAAGACATGGAAATTCTCTTCAGCGGCATTGATCTGGAGAAGACAACGGTCTCCATGACGATCAATTCTCCGGCATCCGTGCTGTGGGCCATGTATCTGGTGGTCGCGGAAAAGCAAGGCGCGGATTGGAAGAAGATTTCCGGAACCATCCAGAACGACATTCTGAAGGAATATATCGCGCAGAAGGAATACATCTATCCGCCGGCGCCCTCGATGCGGCTGGTGATTGATACTTTCGAATTCGGCTCCAAATTCACACCGCGCTTCAACACCATCTCCATTAGTGGCTATCACATTCGCGAAGCCGGTTCCACCGCCTTGCAGGAGTTGGCTTTCACCATCTACGACGGCGTGGAATACGTGGAATGGGCGCGCCGCCGCGGTCTGGATGTGGACGAGTTCGGCCCCCGGCTGAGCTTCTTCTTCAATTCCCACAACGATTTCTTTGAAGAGATTGCGAAGTTCCGCGCCGCGCGAAAGATCTGGTATCGGCTGATGAAAGACCGCTTTGGCGCCAAGCAACAGCGCACCTGGCTCATGCGCTTCCATACCCAGACCGCAGGCGTCTCGCTCACCGCGCAGCAACCGATGAACAACATCGCTCGCGTCGCGATTCAGGCGCTCGCGGCGGTGCTGGGCGGAACGCAATCGCTGCACACCGATTCATACGACGAAGCTCTGGCGCTGCCCACCGCCGAAGCTGCGCGCATCGCGCTGCGCACCCAACAGATCATCGCCTACGAATCCGGAGTGTCGCAGACCGTGGACCCGCTCGGCGGATCGTACTTCGTGGAAAAATTCACGCTCGACATGGAGAACGGCGCGTTCGACTACTTCGAAAAGCTCGATGCTCTGGGCGGCATGGTGAAGGCGATTGAAGGAGGCTACCCGCAAAAAGAGATTGCGGAAGCTTCTTATCAGTTCCAGCGAGCTGTTGAAGCCAAAGAGAAGATCATTGTTGGCGTGAATGACTTCACCATTGAGGAGCAGCAGCCGGAAACTCTTTATATCGGAGAGAGTGTGGGCCGGCATCAGAGCGACAAGCTCAAAAAGCTTCGCGCGCGCCGCAACAACACCGAACTACAGCGCTGCCTTGACGCTCTGAAGCGTGCTGCAGCGCAGTTTCCCGCGAAGCCGCAGGATGGACACATCAGTCCGGCAAACACCATGCCCTACATCGTTGACTGTGTGCGGGCCTATGCCACTGTCGGCGAGATTTGCGACGCTCTCCGCACCGTCTATGGAACCTATGAGGAAGTAAGCATTACCTAAGCGGTAGGGAATGAAAAGCTTGAACGATGATCGCGAGTTTCGCCGTATGTCGCGGCGGGAACTGCTCAAACTGAGCCCGCTGGCGCTGGCCGGCCTGATCGCCATTCCACGGATGCGCGAGTCCCTCTTTATGGGAGGTTTAGAATTCAGCGACTGGGCTTCCTCGCATTGGTTTCGTCCGCAACATCTGGCGCCTACTTACCCGGATTCCCAGCTTGGCTCTCTGGAACGCTTTTTTGTGAACACCTATGACGTGGACGATCCTGGCATTGATCTGGACAAGTGGACGCTTTCGGTTTCCGGCCTGGTGCGTCAGCCGGGCCAATATCGGCTTGCCGATCTGCGCGCTCTTCCACTGATCTCAGAGAACGTCCGTCACGTTTGCGTGGAAGGCTGGGACTTCATTGGCAATTTCGCGGGTACTCGGATTTCCGACTTCCTGCGTCTGATTGGCGCGGATACGAGCGCTCGCTATCTCTATACGGAATGCGCGGACGGCTACTACGAATCGCTGGACATGATGACCGCATTGCACCCGCAATCGCTGCTCTGCTATCAGATGTACGGTCAGCCTCTGCAGCGGGAGCATGGCGCTCCCCTGCGGCTCTATCTGCCAACGAAAATCGGCTACAAGTCGGCCAAGTACCTCACCGCGCTCAGCGTGACCAATGTGTTGCAGCGCCGTGGATATTGGGAGGACCAGGGGTATGACTGGTTTTACAGCCTGTGAGCAAACGCGTAACAGAAAACGCAGTTGACTTTCCAGCGAGCGGCGAACCCTCGCGACGGGTAGTCGCTGTTTACGAGCAGCCGGTTGTCATTCGCTGGACACATTGGCTGATTGCGCTTGCCACCTTTGTTTTGATCGGGAGTGGCCTCCAGATATTCCTGGCGTTTCCCAGTTTTGGTCCCAAGATACCGCAGCTCAATCTGGTGCATTTTCCCCAAGGTTTCCACCCTCTGGCGGCGGGAAGCTGGATTCATCAGTTGTCTCTTGGTGGCTGGCTCGCCGGAGGCGAAATGTGGCATTTCACTTTCATGTGGATTTTTGCCGGCAGCGGCCTGGTTTACCTGGTTTATCACGCTATCAGCGGACGCTATAAGGCGACGCTTTTTGTGCCAAAAGATGTTCCGGGCGTTTGGCCCATGGTGAAGCATTACTTTTTCCTCCGCCGGCGGCCTCCTCTCGCGCAGCAATACAATCCTCTTCAAAAACTTGCCTATACAGTAGCGGTGGCGCTGGGCATCATCGCTCTGCTTTCAGGGCTGGTTCTTTTCAATCCGGTGCAGTTTTCCTGGCTGGCGGCAATTATGGGCGGCTTTCACTATGCCCGTATCTGGCACTTCAGCGTGATGTGCGCGTTGGTCTTGTTCATCGTCGGACACGTGATCATGGTGGCCATTCACGGCTGGAGCAATTTCATGAGCATGCTGACCGGCTGGAAGAAGAGCCCGGAATACGTGGCGGCGGGCATAGAGGGGAAACAAATCGAGCGCGGCTGATGGAAATTCTGGCGTCCGCCGTCACTCGCCCGCTATAATCGCGAACTCACCATGAAAATCTCTGCTTCCGTCCGACTGCTCGCGTCCGCAGTGCTGGTGTGCTGCACGTTGCTCAGCGCTCCAGCTTTTTCGCAATCGCAGTACCCGAATTATCCCAGCGAGACTCCATCGAACCTCAAGCCGGCGGATTCCACCTGGGATTATTCGCGCCGCGAAGTGATGATCCCGATGCGCGACGGCGTGAAGCTGCACACGGTGATTCTTGTGCCGCGCAGCGCCACGAAAGAGAAGCCTGCGCCCATCTTGCTGACCCGGACACCATATAACGCCAGTGATCTCACCAGCCATGCCGCCAGCCCGCATCTCGGGCCGATTCTTGAAGGTTACGACAATGCTACCGACGTGATCGTCGAGGGCGGCTACATCCGGGTGGTGCAGGACGTGCGCGGCAAGTACGGATCGGAAGGCGATTACGTAATGAATCGGCCGCTGCACGGGCCGCTGAATCCCACGCCGGTGGACCACTCGACTGATACCTACGACACGATTGACTGGCTTATCAAGCACGAGCCGGAATCCAACGGCAAAGTGGGAATTCTGGGCATTTCCTATGACGGATTTTTGCCGCTGATGGCGCTGGTGAACCCGCATCCTGCGCTGAAAGTTTCTGTGCCCATGAATCCGATGGTGGATGGCTGGATGGGGGACGACTGGTTCCACAATGGCGCGTTTCGCGAACAGAACCTGCCTTATATCTACGAGCAGGAAGCCACGCGCGATAACTCGGCCAAATGGTGGACGGGATATTTCGACGATTACGACCTCTACATGAGCGCCAGCTCGGCGGGCGAGCTAGGACGCAGCCACGGCCTGGAGCAGGTCGGGTTCTGGCGCAAGGTTCTTGAGCACCCCAGCTACGACGCTTTCTGGCGCGACCAGGCCATGGATAAAATCCTGGCCAAAGAGCCGTTGAAGGTGCCAGTGATGCTGGTGGACAGTCTATGGGACCAGGAGGACATCTACGGCGCGATGGCTGTTTACAAAGCCATCAAGCCGAAAGATACGAACAACGATAAGGTGTTCCTCGTCATGGGTCCCTGGCATCACGGGCAGGAGATCGGCGACGGCAGCACGCTCGGGCCGATCAGATTCAACAGCGATACTGCGCTCTATTTCCGGCAGAGCATCCTGCGGCCTTTCCTCGATCACTTTTTGAAAGATGATGCTCAATCATCGAAGCTCGATGTTCCTCCGGTATCGGCTTTTGAAACTGGCGCCAACACGTGGCGGCGGCTTTCCTCCTGGCCGGGGGCGGTGAAAACCACGCCGCTTTATCTCAAAGCAGGCTTGAAACTGGGCTTCACTCCTCCGCAATCCGGCGACTCGCAGTTTGAAGAATATGTTTCCGATCCTGCCAAGCCCGTCCCATACCGCCCCCGTCCCACGCGGCCTGTCGGCTACGACATTGATAAGGGCCTGACCTGGCCGCTTTGGCTGGTGGACGATCAGCGCGGCCCGTCAGGCCGCCAAGACGTGCTGGCGTTCACATCCGACGTGCTGAAGGAGCCGCTCAAAATCAGCGGCCAGCCCGCTGTGAACCTGGTGGCTTCTACCAGCGGCACGGACTCTGACTGGGTTGTGAAATTGATTGACGTCTATCCCGACGAAGTGGCCGCGCAGCCGGAAATGGGCGGTTACCAACTGATGGTCTCGGCAGACATTTTCCGCGGACGCTATCGCGAAAGCCTGGAAACACCAAAGCCGATCGAGTCCAGCAAGCCGCTGCTCTATCGCTTCAATCTGCCGACCGCAGATCATGTGTTTCTGCCCGGCCACCGCATCATGGTGCAGGTGCAGTCGAGTTGGTTCCCGCTCTACGACCGCAACCCGCAGACGTTTGTTCCAAACATCTTCTGGGCCAAGCCGGGCGACTATCGCAAGGCCACACAGCGCATCTACCACTCGCCTCAGGAGACGAGCTTCATCGAGTTGCCGGTGGCGCTGGAGCGATAGGGGACCGCTGAATGAGATGCGGCGTCCGCGACTATAATCCTTTCCCATGCGAACGGACTGGACTCGCCAGGAAGTTGCAGCTCTCTATCACCGGCCGCTTCTCGATCTGGTATTTGCTGCCCAGCAGGTACACAGACAACATCATCCTGCGAATCAGGTGCAGATGTGCCGGCTGCTTTCCATCAAGACCGGCGGATGTCCGGAAGATTGCGCCTACTGTCCGCAGAGCGCTCGATATCAAACCGGCGTCCAACGCGATCACTTGATGATGACAGACGAGATCCTCGCGGCAGCCCGGCAGGCGAAGTCAGACGGCGCAACCCGCTTTTGCATGGGCGCGGCATGGCGGCAGGCGCCGCAAGGACGCGAGTTTGATTCCGTGCTCGAGTCTGTGCGCGCCGTGGCCGAGCTTGGAATGGAAGTCTGCTGTACGCTGGGCATGATCACGCCTGAACAAGCACTCAAACTCAAGCAGGCGGGCCTCACGGCCTACAACCATAACCTCGATACCTCACCCGAGTTCTACAGCACCATCATCTCCACTCGTACCTATCAGGAGCGCCTGGACACGTTGGCCTCTGTGCGCCAGGCCGGGATTACGGTCTGCTGTGGAGGAATCCTGGGCATGGGAGAGTCAGATGATGACCGCATCGGCCTGCTGCACCAATTGGCGACGCTTGATCCGCAGCCGGAAAGCGTTCCCATTAACATGCTGGTTCGCGCTCCGGGTACACCTCTGTCAGGCCAGCCCGATCTCGATCCGCTTATCATGGTGCGCGCCATTGCAACTGCGCGCATCCTCATGCCCAAAGCGATGGTGCGGCTGGCCGCGGGCCGCAAGCAGATGACTCGTGAGGCAGTCTGCCTTTGCTTTCTCGCCGGCGCGAACTCCATTTTCTTCGGCGAGCGCCTGCTTACCACGCCTAACCCGCCGCCGGACGAAGACGCAGATTTCGTCCGTGAACTGGGGCTTGAGGCCATGCAGCCGGCCGGCTCCTGATGCATCGTTCCCGGGCAGAGTTGCTCCTGCCCTTCTACTCTGCCGCTGTACTTCCTTTGTACCTGTCCTAAAATCCTTTCTACTCTGTCCAGAGTTTTGCGTTATTATCTACGACCATTGGTCGTTGATTTGCTTCTTCGGCTCGAACGCTTTTCCTTCCGGTTAGAGAAAAAGAAGAAACAAAGATAGGAGAGATTGAATGTTCAGAACACGCCCCGCGTGGTTGTTGCTCTGCGCAGCAGGGTTGTTGCTGCTGTTGGTAGTTCCATCGGTTGCTCAAGTGAGGATTGTGCGCAGCAGCGTGCACAACGATGTCTCGCCCGCAGTTCGCGACCTTCCCGTGCTGGATCAGTCTGCTGCCCAGCAGACGAAGCATGAAGCCGAGCCGTTGCGCCGGATACCGCTGCCTCCAGGCTTGAAGCCGGAAAACGAACCTGATCCGGTGTTGCAGCGGACAACTCCGTTTTCTTCCAACTTGATTTCACCGATCGCAAACGTCTCGGCTACCACGGGACTGGGGTTTGACGGAGTGGGATCGGGTTTCCCGGGGTTCACCGTCAACAGCGCGCCGCCGGACACCAACGGAGCTGTGGGTTCGACGCAGTATGTGCAGTGGGTGAACACTTCTTTCTCTGTTTTCGACAAAGCCACGGGTGCTCGCGTTGCCGGGCCGACCGCAGGCAACTCTCTTTGGGCCGGGTTTGGCGGCGGCTGCCAGACCAACAATGACGGCGATCCTATCGTGCTCTATGACAAGCTGGCGAACCGCTGGATCTTCGCGCAGTTCTCCGTTTCCACCACGCCATTCCTGCAGTGCGTGGCGGTTTCCACCAGTTCTGACGCAACGGGCACCTTCAACCGATACTCGTTCCAGTATTCGAATTTTGACGACTATCCCAAGCTCGGCGTTTGGCCGGACGCGTATTACGTCACCTTCAATATGTTCAATGGCACAACGAATGCGTTCGTCGGCGCCGATGCCTGCGCTTACGATCGCAACGCCATGCTGAATGGACAGCCTGCAACGCAGGTCTGCTTCCAACAGGGCAGTTCGGTAGGCGGGCTGTTGCCTTCCGATCTTGATGGCACCACGGCTCCGCCCGCCGGATCGCCTAATTTCCTGGTGTTCTTCGGCACCAACAATCTCAACCTCTTTAAGTTCCATGTGAACTTCGCCACGCCTTCAGCCTCAACCTTCACCGGTCCAACTGTGATTCCAGTGGCGGCATTTACCGCGCTCTGCAACGGGGGCACTTGCGTTCCCCAGTCAGGGACCACCAACAAGCTCGATTCGCTGGCCGACCGCTTGATGTACCGGCTGGCCTACCGCAATTTCGGCACGCACGAATCGCTGGTGGTGAACCATTCAGTCACCGCCGGCAGCAGCGGTGGCGTGCGCTGGTACGAAATCCAGAACCCGAACGGAACGCCGGCGGTGGCCCAGCAGAGCACCTTTGCTCCTGACAGCAAGTTCCGCTGGATGGGCAGTATCGCCATGGACCAAGCCGGCGATATCGCGATGGGTTATAGCGTTTCCAGCAGCACCACGAATCCGGCGATTGCCTTCACCGGCCGGGTGCCCACAGATCCTTCGAGCACCATGGAAGCGGAGAACACGATTATCAATGGGACCGGCTCGCAGACCGGAACTCTCACGCGCTGGGGCGATTACAGCGCCATCACCGTGGATCCGGTGGACGACTGCACCTTCTGGTATACCAACGAGTACCTGAAGGCCAGCGGAACATTCAACTGGAGCACGCGGATCGCAAATTTCAAATTTGCCAACTGCGGCAACACCACCCCTGATTATTCGCTCTCCGCATCGCCATCTTCGCTGAGCATCACGCAGGGAACGAGCGGCAATAGCACGATTACTGTCACTCCCATCAACGGATTTACGGGATCGGTAAGCCTTTCCGCTTCCGGTCTGCCATCCGGCGTGACGGCCAGCTTTGGCACGAATCCAACCACTTCAACCAGCGTACTCACCTTGACTGCCAGCAGCACGGCAACTACAGGGACTGCAACAGTTACTGTGACTGGGACCTCGGGGACCACGAGCCATACAACTGCCATCAGCCTGACCGTAAATGCGCCAGCGCAGCCAAACTTCTCCCTCTCAGCTTCGCCCGCTAGTCTGACGGTGAAGCAGGGCACAAACGGAAGCAGCACGATTACCGTGAGCCCGTCGAACGGCTTCACCGGCTCGGTGACACTTTCTGCTTCCGGCCTGCCCAGTGGCGTAACGGCTAGCTTCGGCACCAACCCAGCTACTTCAACCAGTGTTCTCACCTTTACGGCCAGCAGCACCGCCACGACCGGGACATCCACTGTAACTGTGACGGGAACTTCGGGTACGCTGAGCCATACCACCACCATCAGCCTGACGATCAGTTCCGCCGCGGCACAGCAGCTTATCGGTAATCCGGGTTTTGAGAACGGTACGAATACTGCGCCGTGGACGCTGACTGCCGGCGTGATCAACAACAACGCCGCGGAGCCGCCTCACTCCGGTTCGTGGGACGCTTGGCTGGACGGCTACGGCACCACACACACTGATTCCGCCACCCAGACCGTGACGATTCCTTCAACGGCAACCAGCGCGACTCTGACGTTCTGGCTGCACATTGATACGGCTGAAACCACCACGACTACAGCGTTCGATACGCTGCAAGTGCAGGTGCTCAATAGCTCCAATACCGTGCTTGCGACGTTGGGCACGCTATCCAACCTGAACAAGGCTGCTGGATACATCCAGAGGTCGTTCAGCGTGCTCCAATTCAAGGGACAGACGGTGAAAATCCGCTTCCTTGGCAAAGAAGATTCAAGCCTGCAAACCTCGTTTGTAATTGACGACGTGAATCTGAACGTGCAATAGCAAACCGGGATACCGACTCATGCGAGGGCCAGCTTCACCGCTGGCCCTTTTCTGTTCCTCACGCTCTGCTATCATCTCGGGCGATACGACAAACCACATGAATCGGACGATTATCTTTCTAAGTTGTGTCGCGGCACTGTTCGCTCAACCCCATTCGCAATCCCGCCATTTGAGGCAGTTCGGCGGAAAGACTGGCCTGGTATTGATCGCATCCGCGCGGGATGGGTGGGCTGTTGCTACTGATGGCGCGCAGGTGAACGCTGACGGCACCATCAGTCGCGCCGAGAAATTGTTCCGCATCGGCAAAGATGGTGCAGTTGCAATTGCCGGCAGCGTCAGCATTCAGGATCCGGTTGGCCGTCCAGTAAGGGAGGAGCTGGACGTTCCAGAAATCGTAAGGACCTGGATTAACTCGCATCCTGAAGCATCATTGGACAGCGCCATTCGTGAGATCACCGAGCAGGTTTCGGGCGATGCGAGCAAATTTTTTTCTGCGCGCGATCCCGGCAAACATGCCGGCGAACACAGTTTTACGCTGATATTTGTGGGCTACGCGAACCAGAAGCCGGTGATTACAGGTACCCGGTATTTCGCGCCGGTCGCAAAAGGGAAGCCGCCGAGAGTAGAACGAATAACGGTATCTGCCGATCCAGGATTAGTTTTTGTTTTCGGCCCGGGCGCGGTGGCAGCGGAGCTTCTTGACGGAAACTCCCCATCGCTCAAGAAGTTCAAAGCTTCTTCTGCCATCGCAAATTACAAGGCGTCTTCTCCCAAATCGCTTACTGCGGAGCAGTTTTCGGCGGTGCTCGCGACGATTCTGGACGCAACGGAATCAGCAACGGGCAAAGCGCTCTCCGGCAAGAACACAGTCGCCGCCCCGAATAAAGTAGTCACCATCACCTTTGCCTTAAAGTAACTCCGTAAAATATCGTCAATGCTCATCTCGCTTGCAGCACTTACGCTTGCTGTGTGGTTGTATCTTTTCTTGGGCCGCGGGTTCTTCTGGCAGGTGGACCTGGAAAAGACGGACGCAGCGGCTTCCGGGACGAAGTCCGCGCTCATTGCAGCCATAGTTCCTGCACGAAACGAAGCTGCCGTCATCGCAACAACCATCACCTCCTTGCTGAATCAGAAAGGCAATCAGAATGTGCAGATATTTCTGGTTGATGACAACAGCAGTGACGGCACCGCTGAACTCGCGCGGCGTGCAGCGACTTCAACAGGAAAGGCTCGTCGCCTTGCCGTAATTTCCGGCGAGCCTCTGCCGCCTGGTTGGTCAGGAAAGCTGTGGGCGGTGGAGCAAGGCGTAGCCGCCGCTAAAAACACCAATCCAGATTTCCTGTTGCTCACGGATGCTGACATCGGGCACGGCCCAAGCAGTGTTGCCGCTCTCTGTGGCATTGCAGAGTCCGGCGGCTTTGATCTCGTATCGTTCATGGCGAAGCTCTATTGCCGGAGCTTTGCCGAGCGAGTGCTGATACCAGCTTTCGTCTATTTCTTTTTTCAGCTTTATCCGCCTCGCTGGATTGCCAGTTCCAAGCACAAAACCGCTGCCGCCGCAGGAGGATGTATTCTCCTTCGGCCTGTTGCGTTGGAGCGCGCAGGAGGAATCAGCGTTATTCGCGGCGAAGTCATTGACGATTGCGCGCTGGCGCGAGCGGTCAAGCAAAGCGGCGGAAGAGTGTGGCTTGGCCTGACGGAACATGCGCGAAGCATCCGGCCTTATGGAAGCTTTGCTGAGATTGGCCGCATGATTTCGCGCAATGCATTCAACCAGCTCCAACATTCAACTCTGCTGCTCATTGCAGCCTTGCTAGGAATGTCCGTTGTCTACTTGCTGCCGCCTGCACTCGCGCTGTTCAGCGGCAACCCAGTCGCCGAAGTTCTCGCGGGTCTAGCGTGGCTGCTGATGACGGTCTCTCTTGTGCCTGTGGTGCGCTTCTACCGGCTTAACCCAGCATGGTCGCTAGCTCTGCCGTTGATTGCTCTCTTCTATATGGCTGCCAGTTTTCATTCTGCGTTTCGATACTGGACAGGACAGGGCGGAGAATGGAAAGGAAGATTCCAGGACCCGGCAAGGCAGGATTAATTCCGGATTACCGCTCCAGTGGCGCTTCGGATTCGTGTTCTTCTGTTGCAGTCTCTGCCTGATCGGGGCGGTTGATGCGGATGCCCATGGCAGCCAGAATTCTTTCCTTGGGGACCGCGTTGTAGTCCTTCGTCCAATCCTGTATTCGAGCGAGCACCTCAGGCGTCGGGTGCGGCGCCGCCGGATCTCGACGGTACATGGTCCAGATCCAGCTCGCCAATGCAATCAAGTAAGCGATCTGGCCGGTGAAGTTGGCGAAGGTAGTGAGAAGAGTAGTGTCGGAATAAATCGGGATGATGAACCGAACCGTTGCCTGGACGGTCAAGTACAGAACAAACCCAATAGCGATTTCAGCTACCGAAGACTTCCAGGTGAGGCCCAAAGACCTGGCTTGGAACAGCAGAATCCACAAAAGGAGCGCGTCAACCATGAAGATGGTCCGTTCCACGGTCAGCGCGATCTCTGCCTGTGGCGGCAGTCCGTGGCCGTGCACCATCACGGAAAGAGTAATCGCCAGTGAGATGCCGAGCATTGCCAGGAAGCCAAATCGCGCCACCACTTTTCCCGGCAAGGCCTCGAACGGCTCCATCACCTTCACGGTGATCTCGAGCACCACGAGGCTCAAAAGCAGCGCTTCCATAACAGCGCCGATCACATAAACCGCGGTGTACGCCTGCTGGCTGCCCCAGAGCGCAATCGGTATGCTGGGAAGCGCAATGGCAGGCATCAGAATCAGGTAGCAGCCGAAGGCCTTCCAGTGCCGGAGATAGTCCTTCTTTACTACAGCCCAGCAGGAGAGCAACTGCAGCAAGCTGCCGACGATCCAAAGACCGAAAATGATGGGGGAGTAGGAGTGGTTCATCTTTACTTATTTGGGCTGTGGCGGAGCCGGTACTGGCGCCGGCATAATCTGATCGCTGCTAAAACCGCCTAACAGCGAACCTGACCATATTGCGAAGCCGATCACTAAATCAAGCATTTTGGAGAACCTGCCTTTTTTGCTCCCGATTTTCGTTCTGATCTCGGAAGCATGGAGTTTGATACCTGTTGGCATCATTAGATATTATTCAGAGAAGGTTCTCCCTAAGCCATATCCCTTAAGTGCAGTTACTTGGGTACCGTTACAGGCGGCTGGTTTTATCGGGGCAAACGCTGGCTGTAAATGTCTAAGTGACTGATTTAAAGATGGTTATCCGTGATAGCACCGCAATGGAAACAGCTCAGAGGTTCACCCGTTGACGGGAAAGGTGCCGGGAGGGAAAATTCACGCCACCTTGCGACGGCTGCTCGCGGCCGCCGACCCTGAGCGTTTCCGTCGTGCCGCCGCGCTTTTCGCCTGGCGGGAAAGTGCCTGGTGCGATGCGGCGGAGCGGGGCTCGCGCTTGAGCGCCTTCAAACGGGCGGAACTTCTGCGCGAGGAGGTTGCCTTCTTGGTCTTGCCGTGTCCTTTTCGGTAATCGCGTTCGGCGGACGTGCGCGTCTTCTCCGAGACGCGTCCTTTCTTAGGCGGCTTTAAATCAACACCGGCACGACGCGCTTTTGAGAGGTCAATGGCAATCGCCTGTTTCGTGTTCCGCGCCCCGTGCTTTCCGCGACGGATGTGCTCCATCTCTTCGCGCACAAACTCTCCCGCTTGTGTGCTTGGCGCCTTGCCTTCGCGTTTATCCTCGGCGGCACGCTTCAGGGTGGTCTTTTCCGGCATGCGAATGCGCTCCTGTATTTTCGGATGCTGTCAGAAGACCATCAGGATTGCTTTGGCAAGAATCGGCGGGCGAAGATGCACAGCGCGAATTCGGCTGCCGAAGGGAAACAGGGCTGGCACAAAGATTTAGCTTCTTGTGACCAGTGTAATCAGCGTTAATCAGCGGTAAGGTTTCACAAGCACCGGCGCATTCGCTTATCTTTGCCTCATGCCTCTCGATTCCATGTGTCTGATCACCTTCGACTGCTATGGCACGCTGATTGACTGGGAAACAGGAATGCTACGGAGCCTGCGTCCGCTGTTTTCTCGTGCTGCCCGCGCGATTTCCGATGCAGAGATTCTGGAACAGTACGGCGAGGCCGAAGCCGAACTCGAATCAGGCCCATATCTTCGCTATCGAGATGTCCTGGCGCAGTCTGCTCAACGCGCCGGGAAAAAGCTCGGTATTGAGATCTCCGCGAACGAAGCGCGCAGCTTTGCCGAATCACTGATCACATGGGAACCTTTTCCCGATACTGTTGCCGCATTGCAAGCGCTGGCAAAGAAATTCAAGCTCGGCATCATTTCCAATATTGATGACGATTTGTTTGCTTCCTCACGACCCAAACTTCAGGCAGTGTTCGAAGTTGTCGTGACTGCCCAGCAGGCTGGCAGTTACAAGCCGTCGCTCAGAAACTTCGAAGAGGTGCTGCGCCGAACCGGCATCAGCAAGCAGCAGTGGCTCCATGCGGGCCAGAGCATCTATCACGACGTTGTACCAGCAACACAGATGGGAATTGAAAGCGTGTGGGTAAACCAGCCTTCAGCCCGACCGGGAGTTGGAGCGGTAAGGAAAGCTGCGGCACATCCCACGTATCAGGTCCGCAGCATGGGCGAGCTGGCGCAATTGATGGGAGCACTTCCATCTGCGGATCAGGCTGCCATCTGAGGTGGAAACAGCACTGGTTCCAGCAGCACCTGCCGCGTTTCCTCTGAAGTCAGACGCTCGTCAGAAGAATAGAAGTCGGCGCCGCCGCTGCGCGATGGACGGATGGAAAGAATGCCGCCCTCAGGAACACCAGCACTGGCGTTGCCCAGAACCTTGTAGTCATAGCGGATCACCCGCTCGGCGAAATCCGCAACCAGTTCCAATTGCAGCCCAGAGCTCGGATTGCGGACTTGATAATGATTTTCGGTGACCGGCTCGAATGCCGCTTCTTCTCCGCGGCTGTTGAATTCTGCAACATCAGTTTTGAGTTCTTCTCCAAGCTCAGACCACCGCCGACGCGCAGCCTCGGCAAACTGATCTTTGGCTTCCGATGTGACTTCATTTTTCCGGCGCAGCTCTTCAATCCATCCCATGTTCGATTGGGATGAGCTTTCTGCCGGAGCAGATGGCCTTTATGCTTTAAGACAACTCAGGCTTGCATTCATTCTGAGCTGCGGTATACTTGGTCGCCCTTCAGACCGCTGGAGCCGCGGTCACGCCCGCGAGAGGGCGCTTTGCTGCAACTGGAGTTTGCTCTCCAGCCCAGGTTTAGCACAATCATTCGTGCAGCGATATATAATCCGCGGGCAGAGACACGGGGGCGCCACCCCGTACGGAGAAGGTACGTCATGAGCGATACCGTTTCTGCCAATGGCCAAGTCTCGAACGGCCGCAATTGGGTCAGCCTGGTCCCTTACGGGCTGAATGAACAACACCCCAACAATTACAAAGACATTGTGGACGCTTTGTGGGAGAACCGTGATCGTCTCGGTTACGCCTGGCGTGTGCTGCGCGATGGCTGCTGTGACGGATGTTCCCTGGGCACTACCGGCATGCATGACTGGACCATGAAGGGCGTCCACCTGTGCGCGGTGCGCCTCGCCCTGCTGCGTTTTAACACGATGCCGGCGATGGACTGGCATCTGCTCGAAGATGTGAGCCAGCTCAAGGGAAAGACGGAGAAGCAGCTCCGCAAGCTTGGCCGCCTGGCTGTTCCGATGATTCGGCGCAAAGGAGAAAAAGGTTTCCGTCGCGCCAGTTGGGATACGGCGCTCTCCGTGATTGCGGACGAGATTCGCGCAACCGATCCCAAGCGCGTCGGCTGGTATCTGACCTCGCGCGGTCTGACGAATGAGGCCTATTACGCCCACCAGAAGGTTGCGCGGTTTGTGGGGACTAACCACGTTGACACCAGCGCCCGCATCTGCCATGCGCCCAGCACCGCCGGATTAATGGCTACTGTCGGCTGCGCGGCAACGACATGTTCCTACTCAGATTGGATTGGCGCAGACCTCATCGTCTTTGTCGGAGCGAATCCAGCCAACAACCAGCCCGTCACCACCAAGTACCTCTATTACGCGAAAAAGGCGGGCACAAAGGTCTTCCTGGTCAATCCTTATAAAGAGCCGGGAATGGAGCGCTATTGGGTCCCATCTGTCACCGAGAGCGCGCTCTTCGGCACGAAGATCGCCGACGATTTCTTCCAGATTCATACCGGTGGCGATATCCCGTTCTTCTACGGCGTGATGAAGCACCTGATCGAGAACAACTGGATTGATCGTGAGTTCATCGCCGCTCGCACCGTCGGTTGGGACGACGTTGTGAACAAAGCCCGGAGCCTGACTTGGGAAGAGCTGGAGAGTGGCGCAGGCCAGACCAAGGCAGACATGTTCCGCTTTGCCGAAACCTTCGGCAAGGCAAAGAACGCCATCGTCGTCTGGAGCATGGGGATTACGCAGCACCGCTACGGCACGGAGAATGTGCGCGCCATCGTGAACCTTCAGCTTGCTAAAGGCAACATTGGTCGTCCGCATACCGGGCTGATGCCGCTCCGCGGACACAGCGGCGTGCAAGGCGGCGCGGAGATGGGCGGAATGCCCGGAGCTTATGTGATGGGATTTGCCGCCAACGAGGAGAACGCAAAGAAGTTTGCGCAACCTGAAGTCTGGGGCTTTGAGCCGCCGGCATGGAAAGGCCTGAGTGCGGCGCACATGGTCCTGGCGGCGGAGCGCGGCGAAATTGACGTTCTCTGGCAAAGTGGCGGCAACTTCAAGCAGACTCTGCCCGAGCCAGACCTGGTAGAACGCGCTCTTAGAAAAATCAAGCTGCGCGTTCATCAAGACATCGTCACGAATCCCACCATGCTGGTGGATCCCGGCGAAACGGTGGTCCTGCTGCCTACCCGCACACGCTACGAGCAACGCGGCGGCGGTACGGAGACCAGCACAGAGCGGCGCATCATTTTCAGTCCCCAAATTCCGGGCGGCCCCGATATTCCCGAAGCGCGCGATGAGTGGGAAATCCCGGTCATGATGGCCCAGAAACTCGATCCAGCACGGGCCAGCAAGTTCTTTGCCTGGAATGACACGCGGGACATCCGCAATGAGATTAATCGCGTCTGTCCTACCTATAAAGGAATCGCTGCTCTGAAAACTAAAGGGGACAACTTCCAGTATGGTGGGCCACGTCTGTTGGTGGACCGCTGCCTGACCGCTGACGGAAAAGGGCACTTTACCGCCATCGAACTTCCCGAAGAGCGCGTTCCTGAAGGCCGCTTTATGCTTGCCACACGGCGCGGAAAGCAGTTCAACAGCATTATCAATGCCAATGTTGATCCGATTACGGGCGCCGGCCGCGATGCCATCTTGATGGCAAGCGAAGATGCAGAGCGGCTCGGTCTGTCGGACGGAGACGCGATCACTCTGCGCAACGAAATGGGCCAGTTCCATGGACGGGTGAAGATTGACCGCATCAAGCCCGGCTCGCTTCAGGCGCACTGGCCGGAGATCAACGTGCTGGTGCCGGCAGGCCGGTTGGACCCCAGCGGCGTACCGGATTACAACGCCACAGTTGAGATCGTGGGCGCGCACTGCCTGGCGGAAAAGGTGGGAGCTTAGCCGGAAAAAATTTGTTGTAGGCAGTTGATAGGGCGGAGTAGAACGTGGGGAACTGATGTTGAGAATCAAAAAGCCACTTTGAAGAGGTGAATTTTATGGCGTCAGATCGTCTTCCAAATAGGTGGGGAATCGCAGTCGCCGCAGTCTTGATGCAACTCTGTCTCGGCGCTGCCTACGGATGGAGTGTTTTCAAGATCCCCCTGATGAAAATAGAGCATTGGTCGGAAACCTCTGTTCAATTGAACTTCACATTAACGATTCTGTTCCTGGGAGTCGGCACAGTGATTGGCGGCTTGTGGCAGGACCGAGTAGGTCCTCGCAAAGTCGCTACCGTGGCCGGCGTGCTTTACGGAATTGGATATCTCCTGGCCGGATGGGGAGCTTCTCAGCACTCACTTACAACTATTTATTGGGGCTACGGTGTGCTGAGCGGAATCGGCATGGGCATGGGCTACATCACTCCTGTGGCGACCCTGGTCAAATGGTTCCCGGATAAGCGCGGATTGATGACCGGCGTGGCCGTGTGCGGCTACGGCGCAGGCGCGCTGGTGATGGCTCCTATTGCCGCTCCAACCATCGTTTCGCACGGAGTGGCCTACACATTTGCCGCGTTTGGAATTGTGTACCTTATTGTGGTCGTCATTGCAGCGCAGTTTTATGCCAATCCACCGCAGGGCTGGCGTCCTGCAGGCTGGCAGCCGACCAGCGCAGTGGCTAAGGCAGCGAGCACTTACGAGTTCACCACAAGAGAAGCCGCCAGCACATGGCAATTTTATCTGCTGTGGGCCATGCTCTTCCTCAATGTTTCCGCAGGAATCATGATTATCAGCCAGGCCTCGCCCATGGCTCAGTCCAAGGAATTCGTCGGGATGACGGCGCTTCAAGCCGCCGGCATGGTCGGCCTGATCTCTATATTTAACGGCTTGGGCCGCGTGTTCTGGGCGTGGGTATCCGACATGATTGGGCGGGCCAGAGTTTATTTCCTTCTGTATGCCATCCAAGCGGTCATATTCTTTGCCCTCACCAGCATCCATAACGCAACGATGTTCAGCATTGCCTTCGCCATCATCGGCTTGTGTTATGGCGGCGGCTTCGGCACCATGCCTTCGTTCACCGCTGATTTCTTTGGCGCAAAGTATATGGGCGGCATCTACGGCTGGATCCTGCTGGCCTGGGGCGCAGCCGCGATTCCCTCGCCTATCATGATTGCCCGCTTGCACCAGACGACCGGCACATTCTCAACCTCAGTCCATATCATCGCGATTGTGATGGTCTGTTCGTTGGTACTGCCCTTAGTGGCCCGCCGTCCTAATCGCGATACCCAGGCGCTGCGGACAGAAAACCTGGCTCAGGCCAGCCGTTAGATTTCTTTCGTACAGCTAAAGGAGGAGCACTCCCAAGCGCTCCTCCTTTTCTTTTCTGCTCCCCGATTCCCGGCAACTCCTTTCAAAATGTTTCCTGCATTGCTAACCGCGCAGCATCGCTTCAGTCTAAGCGGTTTGTGAGGTGGCAGATGCAACGATGGTTTGGGTTCCTCCTGGTCGCAATTGGATGTGGCTGGCTGGCCCAGATGCACATCGCGGACGTTCATGCTTCCCGTTCCTACAGTTTCATCATTAATGATGATGCGGCGTCGGACGATTGCGCCCAGCATCTACGCATGAGTGATGACGATCGTGCGGCAGTGCGAAGCGAAGAGAGCCGTGAACTGCCCAACCAGACGCTCACCATCACCGCAGCCCACAATGGTGGAATTCAAGTCACGAACTGGTCGAAGCCGCAGATCGCGGTGAAGCTCTGCAAGCAGGTTCTGGCCAAGGATGAGGCCGCAGCCCGGCGGGCGCTGGAAGCGGTGAAACTCGAGGTCGGAAGCGGCAAAATTGACGTTCGCACCCCGGATTCCGACAACGACGATATTTCCGTTGGCACTCTGCTGCTGGTAAAAGCGCCCAAAGGCGCGCAGCTCGACATGAGTGCCTACAACGGAGGCATCGCCCTGACTTCATTCAGCGGCAACGCCAAAGCTCACACGGAGAACGGCGGCATCTCGCTCAAGGGAAGCAGCGGCACGCTCAATGTTGAAGCCCAGAACGGCGGCATCAGCATTCGCGATTGCGGCGGCGAAGTAAACGCCAATGTCCAGAATGGGGGATTGAGCATCAGCCTGCCCGCGCATTGGGATGGCAAGGGTCTGGAAGCTCATACTCACAATGGCGGCCTGGTAATTGCTGTGCCGCAGGACATCGCTACGGGCGTGGAAGTCTCAGGTTCGGAGCACACCTCTATTATCTGCAAGGATGACGTTTGCCAGAACGCACAGCGGACCTGGGACGACGGAAGAAAAGTTCTGCGCTTTGGCAGCGGCGCGCCACAGGTGCATGCCACCACGGTGAACGGCGGCATCATCGTAAAACGACGGGAACAGTCGAGCGCCGAATTGTGAGCTTCAACGTTCTGCCAAGCCCACGGCCTGATTCTTCAGGCCGTTTCTTTTTTTTGTGAGTTTATTTCACTCGCTAAATTGAAGGAAAATCTCCGACAATCACATATACTTGACCTATCGCCCATGACCCGGTTGGAAGAGATCTTGAACGCCACGCGAGAGCGTGTCGCCACCCAGAAGCAGCAGGCAGACTTGCGTGCGTTGGAGCGGGCTGCCGCCGCGCACCAGCCGCGTGGCTTCCGCAAGCGCCTTCACGCGATGGCGCAGCTTGGGCCGGCCGTGATTACCGAGATCAAGAAAGCATCCCCTTCCAAAGGCGTGATCCGCGGTACGTTTCCTGTGGGGCTGCTGGCCAACCAGCTGGCGAAGAATGGCGCCTCGGCGATTTCCGTAATTACCGATGAGAAATTCTTTCAGGGCTCGCTGGCCAATCTGCTGGAAGCTTCAGCAGCGACAGACCTTCCTTGCTTGCGCAAAGATTTCATTGTTGATGAATTTCAGATCCTTGAAGCGCGCGCACACAATGCTGACGCCATTCTGCTGATTCTTGCCGCGCTGGACGACGCTGCTTTTCGCAAGTTGCTCGATTACGCGCAGTCGCTCGATCTCGACGTGCTCTGCGAAGTTCACGACAGCGACGAACTAAAGCGGGCGGTGGAGGGCGGCGCTGATGTGATCGGCGTGAACAGCCGCGACCTCAGGACCTTTGAAGTCAGCCTGCACACCCTAATGGAGATGGTAGACAGCATTCCCAGTCACGTTCTGAGAGTCGCTGAAAGCGGTATTGATAAAGGCCAGGACATTCGCGACCTGCACGCGGCGGGCTATCAGGCATTCCTGATCGGAGAAGCTCTGATGCGCGCCGAAGATCCCGGCAAGCACCTGCAGCAGTTGCTCCAGGATGCGGGCTGGTATTCTCCCTCCTCTGCTACATCCGCGCAATGGCGCGGCACAGTTCAGTAGCTGCCGGTTTCAAAGACGAAAATGCATACCTGGATCAAAATCTGCGGCACAACGTCATTGGGCGATGCTCTGGCGTCGGTGGAGGCCGGCGCGGATGCGTTGGGCCTCATCTTCGCGCCGAGCAAGCGGCAGATTACAGTCAGCGGCGCGCGGCAGATTATCCGCGAACTGCCGCCTCATGTAGAGCGGATCGGAGTATTTCTTGATGCGCATCCGGAGGAGATTCGGGCGGTGCTTGATGAAGTCCAGCTGACTGGAATCCAGATGCACGGTAGTGAATCTTCTGCACAAATTTATCAGCAGCTTCCGCCAGTACAGCGTGATTCTCTGTTCAAGATCAAAGCGATCATTGTGCGCGACAGTCTTGAAATGCCTGACGTGAAATCCGTGGATGCATGGCTGCTTGATTCAGGCGCAGGGAGCGGGAAGATCTTTGATTGGGACTTGGCAAAGGCGAAGCTCAAGGATCGCTCCCGGCGAATTATTCTTGCAGGCGGTTTGACACCCGAGAATGTAGGGAAGGCGTTGCTCACGATTCGTCCTTGGGGCGTGGACGTTGTGACAGGAGTTGAGAGTGAGCCGGGGCGCAAAGATCACCGAAAGTTGAACGCATTCGTCTCGGCGGTTCGCGAAGCAGAAAACGAGGAAGCATGGGAAGCACGGCAAAGCTGAAACCGGCAGCAGGACGTTTCGGCGCCTATGGTGGGCGCTATGTTCCGGAAACGCTGATGGCGGCGCTCGAAGAACTGGAGCGCCAGTATGGAAAGGCCCGCAGAGACAAGAGGTTTCGCGCGGAGTTCGAGCGGTTGTTGAAGGAGTATGCCGGCCGGCCTACGCCCTTGTTCTTTGCGCGCCGGCTTACAGAAAAGCTGGGCGGAGCAAGGATCTACTTGAAGCGCGAGGACCTGCTGCACACCGGAGCTCACAAAATCAACAATTGTATCGGGCAGGCGCTGCTGGCGCGGCGCATGGGCAAGCAGCGCATCATCGCCGAAACCGGCGCCGGGCAGCATGGTGTTGCGACGGCTACGGTCTGCGCTCTCTTCGGATTCGACTGTGTGGTTTATATGGGAGCCGAAGACATGCGGCGCCAGGAATTGAACGTCTTCCGCATGCGGCTGCTGGGCGCTGAAGTTCGCGGCGTGGACTCTGGATCAAAGACGCTCAAGGATGCCATCAACGAGGCGATGCGCGACTGGGTCACCAATGTCCGCACCACGCATTATCTTCTCGGCAGTGTGCTGGGCGCTCATCCTTATCCAACCATGGTACGCGATTTCCATTCTGTGATTGGCCGCGAAGCGCGTGCTCAGATCCTGAACGCTGAAGACAAGTTGCCCACCGCGATCATCGCCTGCGTAGGAGGCGGCTCCAATGCCATCGGTATTTTTCATCAGTTCATCAACGACCGGCGGGTCAAGCTGATCGGCGTGGAGGCCGGAGGGCGCAGCGAGAAACTGGGCGACCATGCTGCCCGTTTTCGCGGCGGCTCTCCGGGAGTGCTCCAGGGCACGTTCTCTTACGTACTGCAAGACAGCGCCGGCCAGATCGCAACTACTCATTCCATTTCTGCGGGGCTTGATTATCCTTCGATCGGCCCGGAACATGCAGCCCTCGCGGACTCCGGCCGGGCAGAGTACGTAGCGGCTTCAGATGAGGAAGCTCTCGAGGCTTGTGTCACACTGGCCCGCATCGAAGGAATCATCCCCGCGCTCGAATCCTCTCATGCTGTGGCGGAGTGCATCAAGCGCGCGCCGAGGATGAAGAAGTCGGATGTAGTTATCGTCAATATCTCCGGGCGAGGCGACAAAGATGTGGGGATATTAAGAGAAAGCCTCCACATCGGGTGATCTGGTGACCGGGTGATCGGGTGATCGAAAAGCATGAGTATAGACAAGCATGTCGAATTAAAAGATCGGACCAAAGCATTTGCCCTGAGGGTAATTAAAATGTCCGACGCCTTACCGAAAACGCGCGCTGCAAACGTGATCACAAATCAAATACTCCGTTCGGCAACTTCAGTGGCAGCGAACTATAGGGCTGTTGGGAGGGCGCGCTCTAGGGCAGAATTCGTCGCGAAGCTGGGAATTGTGGTGGAAGAGGCTGATGAGACCGTCTTTTGGTTGGAGATGCTCGGCGATAGCGGGATTGTCCAAAGAACTAAATTGAGCGAGCTGCTGGATGAGGCGAATCAGCTTGTGATGATCTCGGCCTCTCGAAAGACGGCACAACATGAGTAAAGAAAAGAGGATCAGTCTGGCCTCGCCGATCACCCGATCACCCGATCACCCGATCACCGGATCACAGACGGCGATGGCGCGCGATCACGGCGATTCTCATCCGATCACCCGATTGAAAGGCGATTCACGTCTGCGCTTCCGCCACCAGCCCGGTCTCGTTGCTTACCTGACGTGCGGCGATCCGAGCATCGCCGCCAGCCGCGAAATCATTCTTTCTGCCGTTCGCGCCGGAGCTGACGTAATCGAGTTGGGCGTGCCTTTCAGCGATCCAGTGGCTGATGGCCCGGTGATCCAGCGCGCCAGCGAGCGGGCTTTAAAGAAGGGCACTTCGCTTCAAGACGTACTCGCGCTCGCAGCCGATGTGCGCAATCAAACTGATGCCGGGCTGATCATCTTTTCTTATATGAATCCCGTTCTGCGGTTCGGTCTGGAGCGGTTCTGCGTGGCGGCCGCACGGGCCGGAGTGGATGGCGCGCTGATCACCGACCTCACGATCGAAGAAGCGGACGAATACCGAGCGCGCATGGCTGCTCACGAGCTCAGCACGATCTTTCTGGCGGCGCCCACCAGCTCGGACCAGCGCCTGAAGCGAATCGCTCAAGCCTGCCAGGGATTTGTGTATGCGGTTTCGCGCACGGGAGTGACCGGAGCCCGACAGGAGATCGCGGCAGATGCTGCTGCGCTGGTCAAACGAATCCGGAAGTTCACCAAACTGCCTGTCGGGGTGGGCTTCGGGATTTCAAACCGGGAGCAGTTCCTGCAGGTGGGCGGCTTTGCCGATGCTGCTGTTGTGGGAAGCGCGATTGTGCAAGCGATTGAACAGAATCCCGGACGCGAGGCCAAGGCTGTCGCCGATCTGATTTCAACCCTGAAAGGTCAGGCCGACAAGGCTGGCGGTTCAATGTGAGTTGCTTACGGAATGAAAGTCTGCCCTTCCAATAATTAACATTCTTAAGTTATGCTCTTTAGTCATTTATTTTGTTAACTTTTGGTGCGCTCGCGACTCTGTATTCTGAAGAGAGCTGAAATCATGGACATTGCCGATTGGCGCAAGAAGATTGATGAACTGGACCGCCAGATCGTGCGGCTAATTAATGAACGAGCGACTGCGGCCCGCGAAATTGGCAAGCTCAAGCGCAACACCAGCATGCCCATTTACGAGCCCACGCGGGAAAAAGTGATTTTCGATAATGTGCGCAAAGCCAATGCCGGCCCTTTGCAGGACGGAGACTTGCACCAGGTGTACGAGCGAATTATTGACGTGATGCGCAACATTCAGAAGCTGGAAATCGTGCGGGACCAGGCGAAGGCAGGGGGCGCGACGGAGTTTGATGTAGAAGTCAACGACTGACGAAAAACATCGCCGAGATCGTCGGGAATCGGACTCGACCGACGGTGCTGCGTAATGAGTCGGATCACACACAAAAATCTATGATCGTAGCAATGCAGGAGCAGGCCACCGAAGAGCAAGTACAGCAGGTGATTGAGCGGCTGATCAACATGGGCTTTGAGGTCCATCGCTCGACCGGCGCGCTCAAGACGGTGCTGGGCGCCGTGGGAGAGCGCAGGGAATTCGATATCCGCGATATTGAAGTGCTGCCCGGGGTGGGCGAGGTGCACCGCATCAGCTCGCCTTACAAGCTGGTGGCGCGCAACTTCCGGCCGGAAGGCACGATTGTCCGATTTCCCAATGGCGTATGTGTTGGCGGCGACCAGGTAGCGGTGATGGCCGGACCGTGCTCGGTTGAGTCCCGCGAGCAAGTCCTTGCTGTGGCTGAATCAGTGAGACGAGCCGGCGCCAGCTTTCTTCGCGGCGGGGCCTTCAAACCTCGTAGCTCTCCGTACACCTTTCAAGGGCTGGGCGAGGCTGCGCTCAAGCTGCTGCGCGAGGCGGCGGACAAGTTCGGGATGCTGGTGGTGAGCGAAGTCATGGAGATTTCCCAAATTCCGCTGATGCTCCCTTACGTTGATCTGCTCCAGGTGGGCGCGCGCAACATGCAGAATTTCAACTTGCTGCGCGAGTTGGGCAAGGTACGCAAGCCGGTTCTGCTCAAACGGGGTATTGCGGCCACTATCGAAGAACTGCTGCTCTCCGCCGAGTACCTGATGGCCGGCGGCAACTATGATGTCATCGTATGCGAGCGCGGCATCCGAACGTTTGAAACTTATACGCGCAACACCCTCGATATTTCCGCCATTCCCATCGTAAAAAAGCTCTCTCATCTTCCTATCGTGGCAGATCCTTCCCATGGAACCGGCCGGCGAGATAAAGTCGCTCCCATGGCCCGCGCCGCTGTCGCTGCCGGCGCAGACGGGCTTCTGATTGAGGTCCACAATTGCCCCGACAAGGCGCTCTCTGATGGCGCCCAGTCGCTCTATCCGGAGCAATTTGACGAGCTTATGGGCCAACTGCGAGTTATAGCCCCGGCGGTCGGCCGTAAGCTGGCTTAGCCGGCCAGCGCATTTTCGTTGGCAGAAGTGTCTCGTTGATAGATAATTAACTAACCAGTTAAATCTTTTTATGTCGGCACTGAGCAAAACAGGACGGCCAGGCTCGCGCGGTGAGCCGGAGAAAACTCGTGCTGCCATTCTGGATGCGGCACTGGAAGAGTTCGCGCATGAAGGTGAAGCCGGGGCGCGCACTGACGAGATTGCCCGTCGCGCCGGAGTGAATAAGGCCCTGCTCTATTACTACTTCAAAGATAAAGAAGGTCTCTACACGGCGGCGCTGGAGCAGGTCTTTTCCGGTCTTCACCACCGCGTAATGACCGTCCTTAACGATAGCTCGGCTTCCCCGCGTGCTCGCCTGCTGAACTACGCTGAGGCACACTTCGACTACATTGCCAGCGCTCCAGTGTATCCGCGTCTGGTGCAGCGCGAGTTCATGCGGTCAATAGGAAGGACGCTCTCACCAGCGGCCAATCGTGTCTTCGAAAAATATGGCAAACCGATCTATATGCGATTACGCGATTTGATCCAATGCGGAATCGAGTCGGGCGAATTCCGCGAACTCGATCCGGCGCAGGCGGTCACTTCGATGCTGGGGACGATTGCTTTTTATTTCATCAGTCTTCCAGCGCAGCGCGCCATGAATCCAGGCGATCCATCATCACCGGAGCGTATAGCGGCCCGCCGCGCTGCTGTGCTGGACTTTATTTCCGCCGCGATGTTCTCCAAGCGTGAAGAAAGCAGGCCCGCGTGAGCGCGCGAAACCGCTTTTTCGCTTTTCTGGGTGTGTTGCTGGTGGCCACCACCATCTACTATTTCCTCTCGACCGATAGTAGCTCCGATCTCGTCCTGATCGGCACGGTTGATGCCAACCAGGTGGTGGTGAGCCCGCGGATCATGGGCCGAATCGAACGGCTGGCAGTGGACGAAGGAACTCCAGTCAAGGTCGGCGATACTATCGCTGTGCTCGATTCACAGGAGTTAACTGCTGACCGCCAGGCCGCCGAGGCAGCGCTCGCCAGCCTTCGCCATCAGGTTTCGCAAACGCGCGCTACGGAAGAGCAAACTGCGGGTGAGACCACGAGCGGGGTAGTCAATGCGCAGGCGCGGCTTCGTGCAGCCGAAGCAACGCTGTTGCAGGCCCAAGCCGATTTGCAGCGGATCGAATCAGATTCCCGCCGGTCCATCGCGCTGGCGGCGCAAGGCATTGCCTCCCAGCAGCAGGCGGACCAGGCGGAGGCGCAATTAAAAGCGCAGCAGGCGCTGGTGCGCGCCGCGCAGGACCAGGTCAACGCCGCAAAAGCAGATCTCGATACCGCCCAGGCCCGCACGCATCAGGCGCATGCCGCAGAAAGCACCGTGGCGGCCACGCGGGCGCAGGCAATCAATGCGCAGGCGCAACTTGAAGCCGCTGAGGCGCGTCTTGGCTATACCAAAGTGAGCGCGCCAGTAAGCGGCATCGTTACTCTGCGCGCTGCGCGCGAAGGTGAAGTGGTGCAACCGGGGCAAGCCATCGCGATCATCACAGATCTTGGCGACACCTGGGTGCGGGCTGCGATTCCGGAAACCGAAGCTGGGCATATCGCACTTGGCGACCAGCTCAAAGTCCGGCTTCTATCAGGGGACACTTTTCCTGGCAAAGTGATTTTCAAAGCTCCTGAAGCTGATTTCGCCACACAACGCGATGTGGACCGCCGCAAGCGCGACATCAAGACCATCGCCCTCAAGCTCTCAGTGGACAACAGCAAAAAAACGCTGGTTCCCGGGATGACGGCGCAAGTGCTGGTGCCGCAGTCGAAGCTCGGAGGCGGATGATGCCGGAGAAGAAGGCCATCCAGGTGGTGGACATCGTGAAGCGGTACGGAAACTTCACCGCCGTGGACGGTGTCTCTTTCGATGTGGCCGAGGGAGAAATCTTCGGGCTGCTGGGACCGAACGGCGCAGGAAAGTCAACGCTCATCCGCATGATGACCACGCTGCTCGAGATCACCGCCGGTAAAGCTTTCATTGACGGCTATGACGTCAGCAAGCAGCCCAATGAAGCGCGCCTTTGTATGGGAGTGATTCCGCAGGCGATGACCAGTGACGGCGATCTAACCGTCTGGGAGAACCTGAGCATTTATTCCAAGCTTTACGGCATCTCCACGGCAGAGCGCGAGCGCTCGATTGACGAGCTGTTGGAACTGGTTGACCTGAACCAATGGCGCAATGCTCCAGCACGCAATTTATCAGGAGGTATGAGGCGCAGGCTGGAGATCGCGCGTGGCCTTGTACACCGTCCCAAGATTTTCTTTCTTGATGAACCCACGACCGGTCTCGATCCGGTTTCTCGCGTTGCCGTATGGGAGATGATCGGCGACATCAAGAAGAAGCGCAACCTCACTGTGCTGATCACTACGCACTACATGGACGAAGCAGACCGGCTTTGCGATCGCATCGCCATCGTGGACCATGGGAAACTCGTGGCGCTGGATTCGCCGCGAGCGCTCAAAGCCAGCATTCCCGGCTCCAGCGTGATTGAAGCGCAGTTCGCAAATGCTCCTGCGGGATGGGAGCAGAGCCTGGCCGGGCTGAGCAGCGTGAACTCCGTGCAGCCAGAAGGAGCGAACATGTACCGCATCCTGACCGATGATGGCTCCCGCACCACTACTGAGTTGGTGGAGTCCGCGGTAAAAGCCAATGTCCAAGTGAGCTCGCTGACCGTCCAGAGCACTACCCTGGATGACGTTTTCGTCCACTATACCGGGCGGCAGTTGCGCGACCAGCTCGCGGATGCTCCGCTCTACACCTCACCCGTAGCCTGGGGCAAATAGCATGCAGTTCTTTCACAGTGAACGGATGATGGCCATTGTGGAACGCGATCTGCGCAAGTTCTTTCGTTCTCCTGCGTTAATGATGGCCGCCATGGTCTTTCCTCTGGTGCAGCTCATCGTACTGGGAAATGCGTTTGGCGGAAAGATTCGCGATGCCAAGCTGGGCATCGTAAACAACGATCACGGCCCGCAGGCAGTTCGCGTGATTGAAGCCCTGCGCGCGGTGCAGAGCAATGCCCGGACTTTCAAGCTTTCCGTTTATGACAACGAGCAGGAGATGGTAGGCGACGTCCGCAAAGGAGACCTGAACGCGGGGCTGGTGATTCCACCGCAGTTTTCACGCGACGTTTACGAGCAGGCACGCCCAAAGATCGGCCTGGTGCTCGACAACACTGATAACTTCATGACCTCGACGTTCGAGCAAACGCTGACCGAGCTGGTGGATGCGCTCAATCAACCCGATGTCCAACCACGCGTGGTGCAGCAAGTTGCGCTGGAAGTCGTGGAACTGTATCCGTACATCGAGTACATGAAATATCTGCTGCCCGGCTCCATCACGCTGGCGATGTTCGTGAGCGTAATGATTGGCGGGGGAATCGTCTATATTGACGATAAAGCGCGAGGCGTTCACGAAGGTTATCTGGTGACGCCGATCACAAAAATGGAGCTGGTGGCCGGGCTGAACGTTGCCGGCGCACTGAAGGCGATGGGAGCCGGAGTCGTGCTGACCGTTCTTGGATCTCTGATCGCGGGCGTGGGCGGCGCTTTTTCTCCGAGCAATCTTTTCTGGCTGGTCCTTCTCATTGCCACCACATCATTTGCTTTCATTGCCATGATGTTTCTGATGATGGTGAGAATCAACGACCCGCTGATCCCGCGCGCGATTTTCGGCATCCTGAATACGTTGCTCTATTTTCCCAGCGGCGCGATCTATCCCACGCAGGCGTTTCCCAAGTGGCTCCAGGGGATTGCTTTTGTTGACCCATTCACCTATTCGGTTCACGGCTTCAAGGCCGTGCTGCTCAAAGGCGTAGGACTGGCTGCAATCTGGCCAGACCTGCTGTATCTTGGTGGGTTTGCTGTGCTGATGTTTGTGTTGTCAACCCTGCTGTTCAAGCGCACTCTTTGAAGGACACCTGATGTCATTGATGGACGCAAAGGAATACGATCCTCGACCCACCCAGCGCCGCCTGCGGATCGTGGGATTGGCAATCGTAGTTGTCATTCTGGCGGTGGCGGCGTGGTGGTTCTTTCGTTATTGGCCGGAAGAGCAGGTCATCAACCGCTTCTTTTCCGCCATGGAGCACAAGGACTTCGACAAAGCCTACGGCATCTACAACGGCGACCCGGACTGGAAGCAGCACCCGCAGAAATACAACCAATATCCGCTTCCTCAGTTCGTTCTGGACTGGGGTCCTTCCGGCGACTACGGGCCAATTACCAGCCATCATATTGACTGCGCCACTGAGCCGCCCAAAAAGGACTTTCAATCTCCCAGTGGAGTCATCGTGGTTGTGACGATCAATCATCGCTCTGAATCAACATCTCTTTGGGTGGAGAAGAAGTCCAGGACGATTACGACCTCACCTTTTACGGTGCTGTGTCATGGGCCAGGATAGCTCCTTGCGAAAATAAAAAAGGATACCGAATCTCGCGCTCCCGCTGTGGCGCGTGATTCTGGTATCCCGGATTTCCCGGTTCTAAACTACTTCTTTTCTGTATCCGCAGCCTTGGTGGTGTCGGCTTTTTTCTTGCTGGCTTTCTTGGTCTTGGCTTTCTTGGTTTTCGTTGTGGTTGTGGCGGTGGTGTCAGCCTTTTTGCTGTCGTCCGCCTTCTTGTCTGTCTGTGCAACGGCCAAAGTGCCCAGAAGCAGCGCCAGGGCCATCAGCTTTGTGATTGTCTTCATCTCCCAATTCTCCTTGTCTCGTCTTTTTGGTTTGAGGGCCGTAATTTCCCTCTCCTGTAATGCGCGGGGAATTATAAAGACAGAGCTCAAAAATCCCTAGCAAATAAGATTACTTACCGGATACTCCAGAGCCGGCCCGGGCAGGCTTTTCAAGGGACAAAACAGGTATTCACCTGATTGTGAGCAGGTCCTCTGCTCATAAGAATCAGCTCAAGCCCCGCCTGCTATGGTGCAACTCGAAATCTGTGAAGGGCCCTCGCCCACCGCAGAACCACAACCCGTTCAGTCCGCGCCAGAGGCGCTTCCGCCAGAAAACGGCGATGCTGCGCTGGAATACGCCAATCCGATCGGACCAAACCGATCCAAGCCAGAGCCAGGCGTGTTGCGCCGTGTCACGCGGCACCTGCTTCTGCTGGCTTTGCTGGTATTAGGCGTGCGCATCTTTATCGGCGAAGCTTCGGTCGTGCCTACCGGTTCGATGGAGAAGACAATTCTGGTTGGCGACCACCTGTTCATGAACAAGTTGCTCTACGGGCCGGAGATTCCGCTGCTCCATTGGCGGCTGCCCATGCTCAAGACCATTCACCGCGGCGATATTGTTGTTTTCCGGTATCCCAGAAATCCCGAGGAAGCATTCCTCAAGCGTGTGGCGGCCGTGGGCGGCGACCGGATCGAGATTCGCGATGGCGTGCTTTACGTGAACTCGCGCGCGGTGAAGGAGCCTTATGCGGTGCATCGTATGCCTCCTCGCTCAGCCATGGAACAGATGGCGTCGCTCGAAGTTCCTCGAGGCCAGCTCTTTGTGATGGGCGATAACCGCGACAATTCAAGCGACAGCCGTGATTGGGGCTTTGTGCCGGTAAAGAACGTTATGGGCGAACCCCTGTTCGTCTACTGGTCTTATGACGCGCCCAGCTCCCGCTGGCTCGACGACAATCCTCTGCATCGGATCTCTTTCTATGCTTCCATCGCAGAGAATTTCTTCTCGCGTACGCGCTGGAACCGGATGGGACGAGTCCTGTAAGAAGCAATCAGCATTCAGTAGTCAGCACTCAGCCGCAGCGCGCGCTTCCCGGAGTTGAAAGAGAATCCGACTGGGAAGGGGTCTCATTTTTCGGAGGCTCCGATCGGCAGGTCCTGGCAATTTGCTTCAGGGCTGAATGCTGATTGCTGAATGCTGATTGCTGTGTGCTATCTAAACTCCGTATTCTTCTCAATGCAGTAATTCACAAAATCGGCCCCGAAGCGGCCGTCGGAAGCAGCGTGAATAGCTTCCGGCGAAAGCTGCTGGAACTTAAAATCCACGCTACCGTCAGGATTCACGGTTCCGAGCAAATAACCATAAACCTTGGTCACGGCCTCTTTAGCTTGATCTTTATCGTCCGGTAACGCGTAGCGTACCGCGCCTGCGGTGCCGACAATCCACCCGGGAAGCACCGAGTTTTGTGAGCGCCAGGTATCGCTGTTGAAGATGCCATTCATGTAGAAATGCGAGTGGCTGGCGAGAATGTAGACGTTCTTCTTTGATTGCTGATGGAATTTGAGCAGATCACGGTAAACGCGACGGCCGGTTTCGGCGCCGCGCTGCCAGTCATTCATGCTGTGCCCGGCCGCCAGGCTGTCAGGAAGCGCTTCATGCATCCCGACAACAATGGATTTCACTTCCGGATTCTCTTCTGCTCGCTTCAGCACACCTTCCACCCACTTGAGCTGAGCATCGTCGAACTGGTCCTGCGTAGCGTTGTCGAGGTAGACAAAATCCACGCTGCCTTGAATCCAGTGATAGTAGGTGCGGACCTTGGTGTCATGAGGATTGTCGGCCAGCCGCTGTTTTCGCAGTACGGGTGAATCCAGCCACTGCGAGAACTCGCGCACAAACTCGTCGCGGGTCTTGGGAGATTTGGTCTCGTGATTACCGATGCCGATGAAAAACGGCAATGGCTCAAATGCCTGCAATTGACTATGGATGAAGTCGGGCCAGGCATTTTGGAGATATGAGTTCATATCCACCGGCTTGCCCCGATGCTCCGGTTCCGCTTTGTAATCTTCGTCAGGGCCATAGATCGCCCGCAGATCGCCAAGGTGCCAATAGAATGCTGCGCCGTCATTGCGGACAGCGGTAGCCATGGCGGGCATCACCACATCGCCGCAGTTGCGTGAGTCTCCCGAAACGGCAAAGAGCCACGCCGCATTTGGCCTTGGGTTGGAAGCCTGTTTTTGAGCTGCTACCGGAAACGAGAGCAGCGTTGCGAGAATCAGCCAGATCGCAGTCTTCAATGAGCCAACTCCTGCTATTGATTGTACGACTCGCGATAAAAGAAGAAGTGAGACCTCAGGGAGCCAGCGCTGCTCCCGCCAGGATGGCTGGACGATTCCGTCGGCGTGTTCTGGCCTGCTCCGTGGAGTGATACTCAAGGTTGCGCGAGATCATTTCGTACTTGCCTTTGAAGCGGACGCTCGCGACTGCTCGCATAAAAGTGCGCAGCCACACCCCATCCACCTCAGCGAAGGTCATGAGAATCTGGACATCATGAACCCACCAGGACGGGCTCTTGGCCGGGGCGCCCTCAATGCGGCGGATGTTGAATGTTTCTGCGTCCACCCACGCCTGCCCCCGAATTAAGTCCTTGTCCTTGCGCTTCGGAACCAGGCTGAGAACATAGCAGAGCCGCCCGTCCATCGTCTGAGTGCCGAGCAGCTGAAAATCGTAGTTGTCGCCGGAAATCACTTTGCGCTCGGGGTCCTTGGGAGTCTCGGTTTCGCGGTCCAGAATATCGCGCAGGATTTTTTCTCCCATGCCGCCATGCGAGCTCTCAATCTGGTATTGCTTTTGGTCGGGGGG
>JAICYU010000302.1 GCA_025934025.1 Terriglobales bacterium | reverse complement strand
GCAATCCGTGGTCAAGCTGCCGGCTTACGACGTGCTTCCCTTTGAGAACATGTCGCCGCACCCGGAGATCCAGGAAGAGCGCGCCACTGCGTTATGGAAGATTGCCACTAGCGCGGCCTCAATCGTGATTGCGCCCATGGAAGCGACGGCGATGCGGCTCCGTCCTGCCGAGCACTACGCTGCGCTGGCACGAACTATCCGCCGCAGCGATGCGGTTGATGCCGAAGAGCTGATTCAGCACCTGAACACCATTGGCTATATCGCCATAGACATGGTTGAAATGCCCGGCCAGTATGCCGTGCGCGGCGGGCTGATTGACGCCTACCCTCCTGAAGCCGACCGCCCTCTGCGCATCGAGCTCTTCGGCGATGAAGTTGAATCCATCCGCAAGTTCGATCCGGGCACGCAGCGATCCGCGACGGCCGTAGACGAAGTCGTGCTGTTGCCGCTGACGGAAACTCCGGTCCGCGATGAGGTGCTCACTGAAGTTCATGCCCGGCTTTCAGGCGCTCGCGTGCAGGGATCGAATGAATCTGTTCGCGAAGCACTGGCCGAAACCGGCGTCACTGTATTCCCCGGCTGGGAGTACTACGCCAGCGCAGGCGGACCGAATACCATCTTTGATCTGCTGCCGAATCCGGTAGTTTTTACCGATGAGCCCTCCGCTATCGAAGCGGAGCAGGATCGCTGGTGGGAAAAAGTCATGCACCGCCATGAGCAGAGCCTGGTGGGAAATCTGGCCACGCCAAAAGATATCTTCCTTACGCCAGAAGAGTGGAATGCGCGGATCGCCGCTCTCCCCGGCGGCAGCTTGGAGCAGCTCGGGCTATTGCGCATTGCCAAAGCTGAAGCTGAGCTCGCCTTGAGCGACAACCCTGACGTACCCAACTCAGAGCTGATCGAATTTTCCTCGCAGCCCACCACGCGCTTTCACGGCTCGGTTCCCGCAATGGTCGAAGAAGTGCGAAAGCTCACGGCTGCCGGACAGCGCGTGATCTTTGCCGCGCCCAATACTGGCGAAGTCGAGCGGCTAGCTGACATTTTTACCGAATATCAGGTTCCATTCCGGCTGGGCACGCGCACGCCTGCGCCCGGCAGCGAGACTTATCTCGACGAAACGGCATATTTCTCCGGCGACCTCACCACCACGAGCATCCTTCGTGCTCCAGTGCCAGACGGCGTGGTGCTGCCCGAATCGCGGCTGGTTCTGTTTGGCGCGCGCGATCTGTTTGACGATTCGGAAGTCGTCGTCCACCGGCCGCTGCGCAGCAAGTCGAAGACAGCGGCATTCATGTCGGACTTCCGCGATCTCGCAGTGGGCGATTACGTTGTCCATGTGGAGCATGGGATCGGCATGTATCAGGGCCTGAAGGAATTGCAGCAGGGCGATAGCAGCGGCGAATTCATGCTGCTGGAGTTTGCCGAAGCTGCCAAGCTGTACGTTCCGCTCACCCGGCTTGATCTGATCCAGAAGTACCGGTCGAGCGAAGGCGTGAAGCCGGCGCTCAGCCGTTTGGGCGGGACTGCGTGGGCCAAAACCAAAGCGCGCGTAAAGAAGGCCATGAAAGACATGGCCGACGAACTGCTCAAGCTTTATGCTGCGCGCAAAGCGGCTCAGGGACACGCTTTTCCTTCCGACACGCAATGGCAGCGCGAGTTTGAAGATTCTTTCGAATTTAACGAAACCGATGACCAGATTACCTCGATCGCTGACATCAAGCGCGACATGGAATCCACGCTGCCCATGGACCGGCTGCTGTGCGGCGACGTGGGCTACGGCAAGACTGAAGTCGCCATGCGCGCCGCATTCAAAGCGGTACAAGACAATAAGCAAGTCGCGGTTCTCGCGCCCACTACGGTACTCGCCTTCCAGCACTTCGAAAACTTCAAGCGCCGATTTGCCGCGTTTCCCATCGCCGTTGAGATGATGTCGCGTTTTCGCACTGCCAAACAGCTCAAAGAAATTATCGAACGCGTTGAGCAAGGCAAAGTTGACATTGTCATCGGCACGCACCGCATCCTTTCAAAAGACGTGAAGTTCCAGGATCTTGGCCTTCTGGTGGTAGACGAAGAGCAGCGCTTTGGTGTTCGTCACAAAGAGCGGCTGAAGCAGTTGCGCAAGGAAGTGGACGTCCTCACCATGTCAGCCACACCGATCCCGCGCACGCTGCACATGTCAATGGTAGGGTTGCGCGACATGAGCGTGATTGAAACTCCTCCCAAAGATCGCATGGCTATTCAGACCGTCGTCGCCGGTTGGGACGAAAAACTGGTGCAGTCGGCGCTGGAACACGAACTGGAACGCGGCGGCCAGGCTTACTTCGTTCACAATCGCGTGGAAACGATCTACGAGATTGCAACCAAGATTCAGGAGCTGGTTCCGCGCGCGCGTGTTCTCGTCGGCCACGGGCAGATGAGCGAAGGCGAACTGGAAAAGGTGATGCTCGGCTTCGTGCGGCATCAGGCCGATATCCTCGTCGCCACCACGATCATCGAAAACGGCTTGGATATTCCGCTCTGCAACACCATCATCATCAACCGCGCCGACCGCCACGGCCTGTCAGAGCTTTACCAGCTGCGCGGCCGCGTCGGACGCTCCAACCGCCGCGCGTACGCTTATTTGCTTGTCCTGGCCGAACAGGAACTCACGCCGATCGCACGCCGCCGGCTGGCGGCACTGAAAGAATTTTCCGATCTTGGCGCCGGGTTCAAGATCGCTGCTCTCGACTTAGAATTGCGCGGCGCGGGAAACCTGCTCGGCGGCGAGCAAAGCGGAAATATTGACGCTGTGGGATTTGAAATGTACACCGGGATGCTCGACCGTGCGATTCGCGAGCTTAAAGGCGAAGAGCTGGCCGAAAAGGTCAGCACGCAGTTGAACCTTGGCATTGATCTGCGGATTCCCGCTGAGTACATCGGCGAGGAGAACCAGCGGCTGCGCATGTATAAGCGGGCGGCAGGCGTTGAGACCGAAGACCAGCTCGAGGACGTCGCCAAGGAACTGCAGGACCGCTACGGCGCGCCTCCGGCCCCGGTGCGTTATCTGCTTGCGGCTTCCGCGCTCAAGCTGTTGTCGGAGAACGTGGGGGTGCTGAGCATTGATCGCAAGCGCGATTCGGTGACCATAAAGTTCACGGAAGAAGCGCAGATTGATCCCGAACGCCTGGCTCGTTTTGTGGCGCAATCACGCGGGGCGCAGTTCTCTCCCGGCGGCGCGCTGAAATTCACTCTG
>JAICYU010000301.1 GCA_025934025.1 Terriglobales bacterium | reverse complement strand
TCGGCATTCAGCCGTGGCGAGGGTACGTCATTTTCCACGAAGCGCCGGTAAGCGGCGTCCACGGCATGCTTGAGCTGCATACGGCGTGAGACTTTACCGCAAACCACGCAGTAGAAGCAAAACTGACGGCTTTGCCCGGCATGATAAGACTGCGAAGCGCACGACGGAAGCGGTGATTTGCAGAGATCGAACGGCAGAGAGCCGCGTCATGCAGGCTTTACGCAGCCAGCAGTGTCTCTTAGAATAAGAAAGCCGGGCCGACGTAGCTCAGTTGGTAGAGCAGTCGATTCGTAATCGACAGGTCATCGGTTCAAGTCCGATCGTCGGCTCCACCGCAACTCTCGGCACATCCACGTTCGTACAGTCCTACGGAATTCTGCAACTCTCTCGCGAAAAGATGCATCTCAGCTGCCGAAACAAAAACGACGGAAAACTAATTAGCGCGCGGAGGTTTAACCAATGCTGGCAAAATGCGCGAACCCGTCTTGTTCCACTCCGCTGGTTTATCTTCGCGAAGGCAAGATCTTCATGATGGATCATGCTCGCGAGCTTTCTTCCAGATCTGAGGATTCCAGGAACCCAAGAGTTGAGAATCGGGTGGAGCATTTCTGGCTTTGCGGCCCGTGCTCGGCAGAATACACGCTGATCTATCGGGATGGCGTTGGCGTTCAGGTGCAACCGCGACCTGCCCCGCATCTGAGCGAATTCCAAGCGCCCCAGCATGGCTTGCGCAAATCCGCTAAGCACCTGTAAAATAGACTCTTACTAACGCTCTGAAGTCTTCATTAGCTCTTCCGAGTCTTGACAGTCTGGAGTCACCCGAAATGGCACAAGTTTGCGAAATCTGCGGCAAAGGACCGCAATTTGGAAATAAGATCAGCCACGCTCACAACGTCAGCCGCCGGCGCTGGAATGTGAACCTGCGTCCAGTGCGCGCAGTGGTAAAGGGCACGCACAAGCGGCTGCGCGTTTGCACCAACTGCATCAAGTCGGGCAAAGTGACCAAGGCCTGATTTTCTTAGGTTTCTAAGGAGCCTCCCTGTGCGGGAGGCTTTCACTTTTCAGGCAAGCGCGATCACTTCAATCTCAACCGAAACGTCCCGTGGCAGGCGCGCTACTTCTACCGTGGAGCGTGCCGGCGGCGCGCCCTTGCAGACTTTTCCGTAGACTTCATTCATCTGTCCGAATTCCGCCATGTTCTTGAGGAAGACTGTGGTCTTCACCACTTTTTCCCAACTGCTGCCCGCAGCCTGGAGAATGGCTGAAAGGTTCTTTAATACCTGTTCGGTCTGCTGCTCAATGCCGCCCGCGATAAGAGTACCTGTCGCCGGATCAAACGCCACCTGGCCAGAGATAAAAACAAAACCGTTAGCCTTGATGGCCTGCGAGTAGGGGCCAATCGCCTTGGGCGCACCGTCCGTGGATACAGCGTCGCGGGTAAAGCTCATCAGTTCCTCCTCGTGAGCATATTGAACCGAAGAAGGATAACAGAAGGAGGCAATCAGTGATCTGCATTCAGCTCAGGAACAATTGCCAGAATTACCAAGATTGCCAAAGAATGAAAATTTAAAACTGCTCCGCGTTCTTCGCAACTCAACGTTGGGAGTTTTTGCGATTCCTGCAATCTCGTTTTCGGGGCTGAGTGCTGAGCGCTGATTGCTTGCAGCTACGCCTTATTCAACCGCTGCACGTCGTGAATGCCGGGGATTTTTCTCAGGCCGCCCATTACGCGCTCCAGATGCTTGACATCTTCAATGTCAATTACAACGTCAATCGTTGCCTGGCTGTCGCCCGTGCGAGCTTCAATGTTGCGGATATTGGTGTTGTCGTCGCTGATCACGGCCGTCAGCTGCTTGAGCATTCCAGCGCGATCGTCGCAGAACACCGTGAGTTTTACTGGATAGGTAGCACGTCCGCTCGGGACCTTTTGCGGCTTTGACCATTCGACGGCAATTCTGCGGTCCGCCTCATACATGAGATTGGTCACGTTGGGACAACTCACTGCGTGAACCGCCACTCCCTTTCCTCGCGTCACGTAACCAACAATCGCTTCGCCGCGGATCGGATTGCAACATCGCGCACGATAGACCAGCAGATCGTTGTAACCCCGTACTTTGATGGCTGCACTTTCGGCGCTCTGTCCGAAAACCCGTTTGATGACACTGCCCAGCGTGCTGGTACTTTTCGAGGGCTCTTCCTGGACAGGAGCTTCCTCCGCCAGCCCGGGTGAGAGCTTCGCCAGCACCTGCCGCGCTGATTGTTTGCCGTAGCCAATGCCGGCGAGCAGGTCCTGTCCACCGCCCAGGCCGTACTCCTTCGCAATGTTCTCAAGATGCTTCTCGTCGAAGTCTTTCAGCGCCAGCCGGTACTTGCGGGCCTGCTTTTCCAGCAGCTTCTTGCCGATTTCTATCGCACGCTCGCGCTGATGAATATTGAGCCAGTGCCGGATTTTATTGCGCGCTCTCGTGGATTTAGTGAAAGAGAGCCAGTCGCGGCTGGGATTGTGCCCGGGCTGCGTCATGATCTCAACCACATCGCCGTTGCGCAGCTTGTAACGCAGCGGCACGATGCGCCCGTTCACCTTCGCGCCCACGCACGTATGCCCGACTTCGGTATGGATGGTATAAGCAAAATCAATGGCGCTGGCGTCGCGCGGTAGAATCACCACTTTCCCCATGGGCGTGAAGGTGTAAACCTCTTCGGGATACAGATCAACTTTCAATGTGGAGAGAAATTCGCTGGGATCCTTTACGTCCTGCTGCCATTCCACCACCTGACGCAGCCATGCCAGCCGCTGCTCGTCCTTGGCTGAAACCGGACCGCCATCCTTATATTTCCAGTGCGCCGCGATTCCTTCTTCCGCCATCTTGTGCATCTCTTCGGTGCGGATCTGCACTTCAAATTGATGCCCGTCTTCGGTAATCACTGTTGTGTGCAGGGACTGGTAGAGGTTTGGCCGGGGCATGGCAATGAAGTCTTTGATCCGGCCCGGCACCGGCCGCCACATCTGGTGAATGGACCCGAGAACGGTGTAACAATCCTTGATGGATTTAGTGATGATTCGCACCGCAAGCAGGTCATAGACCTGATCTACCGTGATGCGCTGGCGCAGCAGCTTTTGATGAATGCTGTAGAGCCGCTTGATGCGCGACTCCACAAGCGCTTCGACTCCGTTCTCTCTCAGCTTCTGCTGAAGAATCTTGATGGCTTTGCGCAGGAAAGCTTCGCCTGCTTCCCGGCGCGATTCCACCGCCTGATGCACCTGCTCGTAACCG
>JAICYU010000242.1 GCA_025934025.1 Terriglobales bacterium | reverse complement strand
TCGCCGATCTCGGTGTATCCCGCGTGTCGCAGGTAATTGGCAACCTCTTTCGGATCGGCCTTCTGTCCCACCCGGACCGACCGTGGCTGGGCATAGATCTTCGCCGTGTTGGCAAAGATTGGCCCGCTCATCCGCTTGTCAACAATCTTCTGGTATTTGAGGTAATAGTAGGAAAACACCCCAAACAGCAGGGTGCAAAAAATCAGGAGGGCAGCCACCGTGGCGCGCACGATGGGGCTGCTCAATTGGTTACGAAAACCTTTTGCGCGAGGGATTTTTAATTTAATTGCCAAGTTCCAACTCAGGCGGATTCGCCACTGGTTCTCTCAGACGCATGGCGGGCCAGAGCGTTACCTGCTGGGTACTGAGGAGTTCTCTTGCTTTTCCGGTTCTTATTATATCCGTTTGTTAAACGAATTTGTAGTGAATGCCAGGTCCACGGGGTGCACAGCCATGTCCACATGGATGTTGTATTTCACCGTGATTCCAATCGTGGCTCCATTCCGGGAAATCGCGATCTCGTCTTCCTTCAAAGTAATTTCCTCTGACTGCGCCTTGCGGATGATCATCTGCTTCACTTCGTCATCCGTCGTGGGCATATAGGAAACCCGGCGCGCAATGTCGTCGAGGTCATCCTGAAATTGATAGTTGTAAAAGTACGGGGGAATGAGACTCCAGGCCACATAAAAGCCGCATGCGATCACCGCCAACCCGATCAGCCCTTTTATTTTTCCCATAACGCGCTTCCCTTTCCTCCTCATGCCTGCGCAATTTCGCTGAATTGTGCTTCAATTGCGGCGATACTAGCATCGGTCGTCTGGCGTGTCGAGCGGGTAACCACCTCCACTTTCCCTTCCGTAACCTTCTTCCCTACATTGATCCGATAAGGTATTCCCACTAGGTCAGCGTCCTTGAACTTCACTCCCGGGCGCTCATCGCGATCATCCAACAGCACGTCAAATCCTGTTTTTTCCAGCTTCAGCGCAATCTCCTCTGCCGTGCGCAGCAGGTTGGCATCGGTCACATTCGTCGGCGTCACTACGACGTCGAAGGGCGCAATCGTCTGCGAAAGCCAGAATCCATCCTTATCATTATTCTGCTCGATGGCCGCCGTCAGAATCCGCTCCACTCCGATCCCATAGCAGCCCATGATCGGCTTGGTCTCTTTTCCGTCTTTGTCCAGCACGCTCAGCCCCATTGAAGTCGAGTACTTGTAGCCCAGCTTGAAGATGTGTCCGATCTCCATCGCCGTCCCCACAACCAGCGGATTGCCGCAATTCGGACAGCCCTCGCCGGCCGCGGCATTGCGAAGGTCCACCCATTCCGTGGGATGGAAATCACGCAGCGGCGTCACGTTTTTTAGGTGATAATTTTCTTTGTTCGCGCCGGCCACCAGATTCTTGCGACCCTTCAGCGCCGTGTCCGCCAGCATCAGCGGCAGCGCTTCCAGAATGATGCGCTGCGTGACCGAGCCAATCTCCTCTCCTGCGCTGCTCAAAGCAGGGACCTTCACCGGACCAAGATATCCCGCAGGCGAGCCAAACACGCGCTGAATCTCCTCTTCGTGCATCGGACGAAATTCCTTCCCGCCGAGCGCCGTCGTCAGCTTGGCTTCGTTCAGCGTGTGATCGCCGCGCAACAGCACAATCACCGGACGCGTCTTCTTCTCGCCCGGCTTCTTCTTGTCATCTTCCAACTGCATCAGCGCCAGCGTCTTGATCTTCTGTGTCGGCGAGACGTCCAGAAACTTCGCCACTTCCTCAATCGTCTTCATCCCCGGCGTGTGGACTTCCTTTGGCCCGGCGCCATCTTCCGGCAGGTCCTGCGCCGCAGGAAGCTGCGAGCTGGCTTTCTCCAGATTCGCCGCATAGCCGCACATTCCGCAGCTCGCCACCATGTCTTCGCCCGCATCGCTCATCACCATAAATTCCTGCGATTGCGAGCCGCCCATGGCTCCCGAGTGCGCTTCCACCGTCATATACTTCAGTCCGCAGCGATCAAAAATTGCGCGATAGACCTGGTCGTGCTTCTGATAACTCACGTCCAGGCCGGCCGCATCAATATCGAACGAGTACGAATCTTTCATGGTGAACTGGCGAACGCGAATCAGCCCCGACTTCGGCCGTGGCTCGTCACGAAATTTGTTCTGGATCTGGTACCAGATCTGCGGCAATTGCTTGTAGCTGCGCAGGTCTTTGCGCGCAATCTGGGTCATGACCTCTTCATGCGTCATGCCCAAACAAAGGTCGGCGCCTTTGCGGTCTTTCAAGCGAAACATGGTGTCGCCCATCACCTGCCAGCGTCCGCTCTCCTCCCACAACTCGCGCGGATGCAACGCCGGCAACAGGAACTCCTGCCCAATGGTGTTCATCTCCTCGCGAACAATATCAATAATCTTCAGGAGCGTGCGCTGCCCCATGAACAGATACGAGTAGATCCCCGCCGCAAGCTGCCGGATATAACCCGCCCGCACCAGGAACTTGTGACTGGCGACCTCCGCGTCCGCAGGCGCCTCTCTCAGCGTGGGAATAAAAAGTTGTGACCAACGATGCATGAATTCGTGTGTCCTCAATTGAAGTGAATTGATTATTTTAACAACTCGGTCCGCGGGAGCCCGAGATTGCCAAAACAGCTTGCGTAAGAAATTCTTTGCGCAAAAAGTTCTTATCAGGGAGTTCCGGCCAGGAATGTGTAATGTTTGCTCAACGTTCTGGATTCGTATCAGCGCCGAGGTTACCTTAGTTATATCTCCACCCCTCTTATTGCAGGTAGAGCCGGCATCTTAGTTTAGAATGTCTCACGCTGAGGGAGGCGAACTGCATGAATGAAACTCCCGCTAGTCTCTCATCAGAAATAAGCCGGCTGGCCACCGAATTAAAGCGCCTCGAACAGCGGCTGGGTTCTGAAGCTTTAGCGGAGATTGCTCCCCTCAACGATTTTCGTCTTGCGGTGGACAATGTTCGGTTGAAAGCTTGGAGCGTCAGCGAGCTCTTCAATGCCCGTTACACCAGGGAAGATCCGAACGCAGTGCTTACCTTCCTGGCAGCCGAACGATTGCGCAGGCTCGATCATCTGGTGCGGAATCTGTGTGGCGACATGGAACGCGGAGCAATAACATCGCAGACCAGCGGAATGCAGTCGCTGCTTGAGGCACTCACTACATTGCAGCAGATAGCACGGCATCCCGAACCACGCTCTCGCCAAAGCTATACCGTAAAGAATGCGGCAGGTTAGCCGTTATTTCTTCTGCTCGCTGCTAAACTGACCAGCCGCAAATCCCCACCGGTCAGGCCTCGCCCCGAACCGCGTCACGCCGGAAACTTCACCAAGAGGCATCATCGGCCTTTGAGAAAGGCTGTCCCTGGAATCGCATTTCGCGGGCTGCACAGGCTGAAGGCTATGAGCCAACAAGCAAGAGCCAGGCCTGGCCGCAGCACGCGGCTAAAATGCAGACCTCATCGCCGATACACCACCCCGCCTTTCATCACAAACGCGACCTTCTGCACCGCGCTGATGTCCTGCAAGGGGTTTCCGGCAACCGCGATCACATCAGCAAAATAGCCCGGCTTCAGCTCGCCGATTTGTCCCTGCCAGCCGAGCAACTTCGCCCCGTTCAGCAGACACGCCCGCAACGCAGCCAACGGAGTCATGCCGTATTTCACCATCAGCACAAGCTCGCGCGCTTGCGTACCATGAGGGAACGGCCCCACATCAGATCCCGTGGCCATGGGAACGCCGGCGGCAAGCTGTTTGCGAAATTCGTGCGCCTTATAGTCGAGCACTTGATGCTCGCGGGTTGCCGCTTCAGGTGAGCCGGCATGATCGGCGAAATACTCAAAGATGGTGAATGTAGGAACGGCAAAAATCTGTTTTTCCTTCATCAGCCGCATGGTTTCGTCGTTGAGCTGGTCAGCGTGGTCAATTGAAGCCACTCCGGCTTGCGCGGCAAAGAGCGTGCCCGGTTCTCCCGTAGCGTGGACCGCAACATGTTTGCCCACCCGCGCGGCCTCTTCCACCGCGGTCCTGATCTCGCTTTCCGTGAACTGATAAGGCGTGGAAAATTTGCCGTCGTGGAAGGAATCACGGCCGGTTTCGTACATCTTCACGAAATCCGACCCTTCCTTGAATTGCTCACGGATCGCCGCCACCAGATCGGCTGCATTGTTCACCAGCGTGGCATTCGGCAACACATGCTGTTCCGGGTTGTAGCCGAGAGCGTCTTCGTGCCCGCTGAGAATGCTTATGGCATTGCCGCTCAGGCGCAGCCGCGGCCCGGGAATCTGGCCCTGGTTGATCGCATTGCGGACCGCCGTGTCGGCCGAACCTGCTCCTTCGGTCCCCATGTCTCGTTCCGCCGTGAACCCGGCCATCAAATCAGCCTTCGCCGCCAAGGTCGCAGTGATGGTTCGTTGCGGGACTGATTCCTCCACCGTCTGCAGGTCTTCCGCGCCGGGATGCAGAAACAAGTGGACGTGGGCATCAATCAATCCAGGCATGAGCGTGCGATCGCCTAAATCAACCACCTCTGCTCCAGCGGGATGGCGCACCGACGGTCCCACGGCCGTGATCCGCTCGCCTTCGACCAGAATTTCTCCAGGAGCCATGATCTTTCCGCTCTC
>JAICYU010000104.1 GCA_025934025.1 Terriglobales bacterium | reverse complement strand
CGTGCCCTTCGAGCAAACCGTGGACCTGGCGCAGCGCCTGCGCGATCACCATATTCCATTCGAGCAGCTTGTCTTTCCCGACGAAATTCACGGATTTCTTATGTGGAAGAGCTGGATCGCCGGCTATCAGGCAGCGGCAGACTTTTTTGATCGCAAGCTGAAGTAGCAAACGACGCGACGAGACAAAAGTTTCATCGCCGGAGCGGGATCGTATCATGCACGGCCCGCGTTTGTTGCAAAGAAAGCGGCTAGCGGAAACCTCCCATGCGTCACCCTCGCGTCTCGCTTGGATCAGCCGAGGGTCTCCGAATCCCGGTTCCGAGCCGTTGATCATTGGGGTTGCGGACCGCCTTTATCGCGCCGGATTCTTGTACACCTTGCCGCCTTTCATCACGAAGACCACGCGGCGCACGGCCGTGATGTCTTTGACGGGATCGCCGTCTGTAGCAATGATATCGGCCTGCATTCCCGGAGCAATGGAGCCGATTTCGCTCTGCATATTGAGCGATTCCGCGGCCCGCGATTGAGCCGCTATCATCGCGTCCATCGGGTTCTGGCCAGCCTGCACGCGATAGATAAATTCTTCCGCATTGTGTCCGTGTGCACCAGCTACGGCATCGGTTCCAAAGACAATCTTCAAGTTTCTCGTCGCCAGCGCGCGTTTGAACATTTCGGCGATTACCGGCAGGACGTCCTGCATTTTGGCAAAGCCGTCTTCGGTGTAGCTGCCCACGCCGATGTACCTGGCTTTGTTGTCCAAATAATTGTGGATCACCAAGCCAACTTGCGGATCAAAGAAGGTTCCGTGCTGCGCCATGGCATCGAGGTCTTCCTGCGTTGCGAACGTCCCGTGCTCCACTTCGGTACACCCTGCGTTGGCCGCCGCGCGAACGGCTGTGCGGTAAGCATGCACCAGCGTTCGCAGGCCCTGAGCTTTGGCTTCACCGCAAGCTGCCTCAAGCTGCTCGTCGCTCAACGTTTGCCCGCCGCCCAAGCGGATGCTCTTTGACGCAAAGATCTTCACCAGATCGGCGCCGTCTGCCTTCAGCTTGCGCACTGTTTCGCGTATCTGCTCCGGCGTGAGCTTTGGGTCTTCAATGGGCTCAAGCGAAGTGATGATCCGCGGACCGGGAATCACGCCATTGGCAATCGCCGATCGCAGATCTTTGTCTTCCGGCGAGCCGACGCTCTGAATGGTCGTGAAGCCGGCCATCAGAGTTGTGTAGGCATTTCCGGCGATGGCCAGCGTGGCCTGCTCCGGTGTCTCGCTCTTATCTTCAATTCTGCCGTTCGGGCCGAAATGCCAGACGATATGATCGTGCACGTCAATCCATCCCGGCATAACGGTGAGGCGGCCCAGATCGTAATCCGGTTTCTTCCCAGTGCGCCCCACACTCAGAATCTTTCCATTCTGAATGGTGATCTCAGTGTTATGGAGCAGATGCCCGCGGCCGTCAAGGAGCGTGCCTGCGTGGATTACCACCGGCCTCTCCTGCGCTGAACACCAGCCCGCAAGAAGAGCAGATATAAAGATAAGTTTTTTCATAAGTCGCCTGAGCTTTAGAGAAGCCGCATTGTATCGAAATCCCACAGCCTGAGTACATCAGACCCACGCAGGGCTGCTTTTCTTCCAGCGTAAGTCTCCTTACAGCAGCAACTTGCGATTTCTGGCCATTTGGAACGGCATTTGCACTCTCCGGTAGCGGCTGGCTGGCGGCTTCCAATTGGAGTTACTTCCGGCCAGACACCGGCAGAGATTGCGGTTGCGGATGCAAGAAAGCACAATGCGCAGAAAACCACCATCGAGGGAGAGGACCATGAAGCTGAGATTCCTGAGCACGGTCACAATGATTGCGCTGCTTGCAGCATCTACGGCTGCGTATCCGCAGAGCGGCAATGAGCAAAAAGGCTTTACCGAGTTTGAAACCATTCAGGGCACGTTTAATTCCGATAGCCGCCTGATGAAGTTTGATTCCACGCTGGGATGGGACTTCAACAAGCATTTCGGAGTCTTTGGCGGGGTGCCGCTGTATTTCACCAGCACGCCCGCGAGCACCACGATTACCGGAGGCGCCACCACGACGACCCCAGCTTCCAGCCATAACGGAATGGGAAACGCATACGTAGGAATGGCGTTTCGCGCTTCAAATACGGCGGTTGATTACTCCGGCGTGATCACGGCTTATGCGCCGACGGGAAGTACGGCTGACGGCCTGAGCACCGGCCGCGCCGCGGTGGACTTCACCAATCGTTTCGAGCATTCTTTCAATAAGCTCACGCCCTTCGTGGAGGCCGGCGGCAGCAACACCGTGCCTGACTCCACGTTTACCACGCGGCCGTTCACCTCATTGGGCGCCATTGCGCACTTTGAGGAAGGCGCCGACTACCACGTATTTCGCCGTGTTGATGCCGGCGCTTCCGGATACCAGATTGTTCCATTCGGCAACCAGAAGATCTTCAGCCGCGTGAACGGCGGCAAAGGAAAGAATCCCTTTGACGGCGCCGCCGAAGCCAGCGGTTCCGGTCTGACTCGCGAGAACGGTTTCAATGCCTGGGTGGGATTTGAGCCCTCGCGTTTCTGGCGCGCCGAAATCGGTTTTACTCGCAGCACGACGTTTGACCTGAACAGTCTTGCCTTCAATCTGCGCTTCAACGTGGGCAGGATGCTTCGTTCCAGAAAGTCCTAAGTAAGGGAGGAAACGAGACATGAAAATCAAATTTGCACTGGCGCTGGTTGCGGCATTTGGATTTGCGGCCCTGCCGGCGTTTGCCCAGCACGGACATGGCGGCGGAGGGAGCGGATCGAGCAGCATGCACGGCGATTCGCACTCCTCTGGACACGACGCCAATGAAGCCAATGAAGCGAACGACGCGAACGATGATCACGGCGGCCACGATGGAATGAACGAGAATGAGGCCAACGAACATTCGGGCCGGCATGGCGGGCACGATTCCAGCCATGGCAGCCTCGCCAAGCTCTCGTCAAACACGCAGCTTGCCGGCAAGCTTCAGGCGTTGCTGCCTCCGGGAACTAACTTGCAGCAGGCAGCTCAGGGATTCAAGAACCTCGGCCAGTTTGTGGCTGCGGTCCACGTTTCCAAGGACCTTGGGATTCCGTTCGATCAGCTCAAGGCCAAGATGACCGGTCCAGGAGCGGAAAGTCTGGGTAAGGCGATCCAACAGCTTGATCCCAGCGCCAACGCCAAAGCTGCGCTCAAGCAGGCCGAACGCGAAGCCAAGAGCGATCTGAAGTCTTCTAAGCCGGACAACGACAAAGACGACGACAAGAACAGCACCACTCCAGCCTCCTGATGTACGTGCTCTCCTGTAGCTCCAAAAACTCAGGCGGCCCGCAAGGGCCGCCATTTTTCGAGAGTTGGAAATTTCAAATTTAAAATTTCAAATTTGAATTGCTTCCATGCCTGCGATCTTGTGGAGCACGTTCACCGGCGCAACTTCCGGGCTCACCAGCGCTTGGGCCGGGACAATGAATGTCTGCTCCAGCGCATAGCGGCCGGACATCACGGCATGAGGAACGCCGTCGGTGTAAACCATCCAGCACGAACCGGGCGCAAACTGCAATTCCCATTTCGGTGAGCTGGTCTGAAAATCCGTGTTCTCTTTGAGCCAGTCATGCAGGAAAAGCATGTATTCGTCGTAGGGCGCGCGATCTGGCACCGGCAGTCCAATCCGCGATCCCAGCTTTCGCAGAGCAGTCAGTGCGGGATTGCGAGGCGGTGGCGTGATTACTTCTCTGTGCTTCAGTTTTGGAAGAAATTCATGGAATGGTTCACCCACATTCCAAACGCGCGAAGCTGCGGGATTGATGTTGAGAAACGCGCGCAGAATCCGGCCGCCACGGGTCGGCCGGGTAGGGAAAGCGTCAACATGCAAAAGGTCATTTCTCTTGTGCAGCGGCAGATCGCGGCCCTGCTCTTCCAGCGGGCGGAAGCTGGCAAAATCCAGCTTGAGCTTGCCCGCGTAAGGCGCGAGAAACGATGAGATGAACTGCGTGACCTCGCGCGAAAAGTTCCGCACAATCGTGTGCAGCCGTTCGCGGTCGGCTCCGGGATCAGCCCCTTTCAGCACGTCAGAAGCTGGCCGATACGAGATGTTCTTGTGAAAACGCGAGCCTGTTTGTTTTTGCGAAAGCAGGAACCGCGCATCATCTTCTGAAAACGGAAAAGGCGCTTTGCGAAACGAAAGAACCTTGCCGTGCTCAAGCTGCTCGCAGTACCAGCGCGGCTGTTGCTGCGTGTACGGCGTGACCTCAATCACTGCCGGAGATGAGGTGTTGGTGGGCATCAATGCTCCATGATAACCGTTCATCACCACTTCATTCGTTCGCGGGTGGAGGTGATGTGCGCGGTATGGTGGTTCCCATGCCAACTGTAGAGCGCCAGCATCCGATCCAGGTCTTGTATGCCGGATTCAGGATGGTTGAGCTTGCGGTTGAAATCGTTCGGCTTCAGAGAGCGCAGCAGGTTGACCCAACGAATGTGCAGCGCCTCCAACAGGCTCAGTGAGACTTCGATGGAGCTAACCTCGGAATCCTTGAGCCGCGCCCATGCAGCTTCGTCATACGGTTTGATGGTCGGAATATTTTCCGTCAGCGCCAGCTTGAAACGAACGTAGGCGTTTAAGTGGCTATCTGGGACGTGATGCGCCACCTGCTTGAGCGTCCAACCGCCCTCACGATAGGGGGTGGCCAACTGGCCTGGCGAGAGGCCGCTCAGTGCCTTGCGGAATTTTGCTGGTAGAGCCGCGATCTCTTCTATATGCCGGGCGCGGCTTGCCGGAGTCGGATTGGCATCAGGGGTGAAGGGGCCGATGGGATATCGCGGATCAGGCATAGCGGGTCTCCAGCTTAAAGATACTTAAAGATAAATGATGTCCCAACTCCAGTTCTGAAGAAAATAAAGGACTTAAGCGAAAAATCCTAAATTCAGGATTTTTCTTGACCTGCCGCCCTCGTGCCGTGTACCGTATACCGTCCAACAGGTAACAAGGCCGAACCTTCTGGGTTAGTAGCCGCTTCAGGAAGTGAAGATTTTTAGCAACTCAGGACCCTCACACTGCGTCTAACATTCGCACAGGGTTCTCGGTAAATCCCACAACTTAGTTGATGTAGTCTGCCAAGCGGGTAAGAAGCAGGTCAATGCTGTCGAAGCCTTTGGATCGCAAGTTTTTATTACGAATTCTTGACATGACATTATTTATAAGGAGAAAAGTCAATGCGTTCAAATCTCATCTATGACGCCCTTGACACGGTCAGCAATCGCTATCTTTTGTGCCAGCTCGTCTCCAAGGCGACGCGCAAGTTCCATAAGCCGAACACCCGCGTGCAGGATACAATGAATGACGTCCTCGGACGGGTGGGTGAGGCCCGCGAGTCCGAGCAGGTAATCACGGTGCCATCCACTCAAGTTGCCCAACCGCAGCGTCGCGCGGCATAATAGTTCTGAGCCCGCCGGGCCGGATGGCCTGGCGGGTGCTTGAAAGCCCTCGCCTCAAAGATCCTGGCGTTCAATCCTCCCTAAATCAATTCAGAAAATCTCCCGTAGGTGACAAATGACAATCGCAGAACTCAAAGAAAAAAATATCACCGAGCTTGCTAAGATCGCGCGCACCCTCGACCTTCCCGGCGCCAGCGGCCTGCGCAAGCAGGACCTCATCTTCAAAATCCTGCAGGCTCAGAGTGAAAAAGAAGGACACATCTTCGCAGAAGGCGTTCTGGAAATCTTGCCCGATGGCTACGGCTTCCTCCGCTCTCCCGACTACAACTATCTTCCCGGACCGGACGACATTTACGTTTCGCCTTCCCAGATCCGCAAATTCGACCTGAAGACCGGCGACACCATCAGCGGCCAGGTACGCCCGCCCCACGAGGGCGAGAAATATTTCGCGCTGGTAAAAATTGAGGCGGTCAACTTTGAATCGCCGGAAGAGGCGCGCAACAAGATCCTGTTTGACAATCTCACGCCGCTGTATCCGCAGGAACGGCTGAAGCTTGAGACCGTCAAAGAAAACGTGAGCGCCCGTGTAATGGACCTGCTCACTCCTCTCGGCAAAGGCCAGCGCGGATTGATCGTCGCTCCGCCGCGCACCGGCAAGACCATGCTGCTGCAGAACATCGCCAATTCCATCACGACCAGCCATCCTGAAGTTGTGCTGATCGTTCTGCTGATTGACGAGCGCCCGGAAGAAGTCACCGATATGCAGCGCTCGGTGAAAGGCGAAGTGATTTCCTCGACCTTCGACGAGCCGGCAGCACGACACGTGCAAGTGGCCGAGATGGTCATTGAAAAAGCGAAACGCTTGGTCGAACACAAGCGCGACGTGGTAATCCTGCTCGATTCGATTACGCGTCTAGCCCGTGCTTACAACACGATTGTTCCGCCTTCGGGCAAGGTGCTCTCCGGCGGCGTGGACTCGAACGCCTTGCAGCGTCCGAAGCGTTTCTTCGGCGCAGCCCGCAATATTGAAGAAGGCGGATCTCTGACGATTGTTGCTACCGCCCTGATTGACACCGGCTCGCGCATGGATGACGTGATCTTTGAAGAATTCAAAGGCACCGGCAACTGCGAAATCATTCTCGACCGCAAACTGGTGGACAAGCGCGTCTTCCCGGCGATTGACATTCAGCGCTCCGGCACTCGTAAGGAAGAGCTGCTGATTCCCAGGGAAGACCTGGCGCGAATCTGGGTGTTGCGCAAAGTGCTCAATCCGCTCTCGCCGGTGGAAGCCATGGAACTGCTGATTGACAAGCTGGGTAAAACTCCGTCGAACGGCCAGTTCCTGTCAAATATGAGTTCTCTGTAAGCTCCAGGGAATTGGCGCTCAGCTTAGATGGCCGATGTGAGACGGCGTCAACGGGCCGCTTTGCGGAATTGCATTAGCCGCGAGTATTCGTGTATTATTCGCCTATGGCGAATGATGGCGAGGTGGTGCTGGAGGCGATTCGGAAAGCAGGGCAGGAACTGGGGCGGGCTCCGTCCAGGGGTGAACTGAAGCGACTGACAGGCGTGAGCCACTTTGTGGTGTTGAAGCATTTTCCTACGCTGCGCCATGCCGTCCAGGCCGCTGGACTCCAACCACATATAAAAGGACGCAGGGCCACCACGGCTGAGCTGCTGGAAGATTACGGCCGGGTGGCGCAAAGCCTGGGAAAAAGGCCGTCGCGCGCCGAGTACGTGCGCCTGGGCAGGTACAGCGCCGGGACATTCAAGCAGCGCTTCGGCGGATGGGTGGAAGCAGGCGAGGAGTGGGAAAAGAGCAAAGACCTTTCGCCGCAGATTGACGCAGATGAACGCAGAGCGGAAGAATCGCCAAAACTGGAAACCGACGAAATCCCGGTTTTCAAATTACCCGATTACCCGATTCCTCAATTACCAATTTCTTCTGATCCGTGTCCTCAGCGTTCATCAGTGGTAAAGGTTGATCGTCCTGCATACATTCTGCGGCCGGGCCAGCCGGCGGAAATTCCGGGGATGCGCTGCGTCACGGAAGAAGTGGCGGCAATGATCCTGGGCGGCCTGCTGGGCCCGCGCAAGTGGCGGCTGCAGATTGGGGAAGTGGAATTCACGAGAGCAGGTTCGACGCAGATTGACGCAGAGGAACGCAGATCGGAAGAAAGCACTCAGCACTCAGCAATCAACATTCAACCGGAAATCGTCGTCCCAGGTTTTCAATTACCAAATTACCAAATTACCCAATTACCAAATCCTCCTCAAACCTCACCACTGATCACCACAGATGACACTGATCAAAAACGCCCCGGTCTTCAATTACCCGATTACCCGATTACTCAATTACCAATCTCTCCCAACGAGATTCTCATCAGCAGAAGGCGCATCAGTTCAGCAATATTCAGATCACCCGATCACCCGGGGTCCCCAGATCCGCGCCTCGCGGGCTGGGGTGGTCACTCGATCACCGGATCACCCGAGGTATTGCGCCGGATCAACGTGCAGGTGATCAGCGGACGTTTGCGGCGCGACCGTCCGGTGATGGGGCCGCCGCTGCACGCCTTTCCTTTGACCAATGCTCCCAGCAATGAGGCCGGCGTGGTGGCGCTGTTCTGCATGATTGCTCCCGAGCTGGGGTTCCAGATTGAAGCCATCCAGTCGGCCTTTCCGGACTGCGAAGCGCGAAGGCAGGTGCGTCCGGGCAAGTGGCAGCGCGTGTGGATTGAGTTTGAATATGAGAGCCGTAACTTTGCTCTGCACCATCACGATCCTTCCAAGTGCGACATGATCGTCTGCTGGCGCCATAACTGGAACAAGTGTCCGGAGGGGATCGAGGTGCTGGAGCTGAGGAAGGTGGTGGAGCAGGTGATTGGGTAAACGGGGGAAAGAAAAGCTCAACCGCAGAGGGCGCAGAGAAAAGAGAAGAGCAAAACCATACCGCTGATGAACGCTGGTTGCGCGGATCGGAACATCGGGTCATCGAGGAGATCGGAAGAATTCCATCACGAGATAAAGTTCCGGCAGGGCCGAGAAACCCTGCTGGAAAGTACCAGAGTCGTTACTAGAGATATATAGAAAACCAACCCTATTTTGTAACGCCCTTACTTGTCTGAGCACTATATTCCAAACGTAAAATTGAAAAATTACGGGGAGCGTGACTTAGATGAGAAATGGACTCGCAGCTAACGGTGGCTACCCGGCACACCCAAGACTCAGGTGCGCGGTATTTCTTGCAATGACTTGGAGTGTGCTAGCTCCGTCGCCATTCGCCCAAGCGCAACAGAAAAAAGACACTTTGCGGAAAGAAATCTTTGCGCTAAGCAGCGCCGTGTGCGGCGTGCCGGTACCGGCTGATCCAGATGAAAAGAAGCTGTATGAGGATCAGAAGCAATCGCTCGCAGATGCAGCTTCCGCGCTCATATCGCTGCTGGAGCAGGAGAAGGCGAAGCTGACTGGTCCCGAGTTAAACACGATACGCCAGAAACAAGAGGATGAGGATAATGAGGAGGAAAAGTCCCTTAAGCAGAGCTGTCCAACGCTTCCCGCCGGCGTGCAAAACGCGATCAAGTCGGCTTCTCCCACGGCTACTGCGTCCAGCGCCGCGCCTAACCCGAATGCCTCGCAGGTGACCGTTGCGCCTTCAGGCGGATTGGACTTTGATCCGCAGACCATTGGAAGCAGAAGCGATGCAAAATCTGTCACCGTAGCCAATAACTCAGGGGAGCCGATTGAGCTGTTCGTGTGGTATGGGGCACATCTCACGAATTTCAAAGTGAGCGACAACACCTGCGACACCTTGACGCCGGACAAGGGGAACTGCACCTTCAAGGTGAGTTTTGCGCCAACGGACATGCGCGCTCACGACGAGCCGCTGCGGATCGTGAACCGCAACGATTGGGAGAACCTGTACGAGAGCACGAGATTGGCCTACCAAAACCAGGTCCAACTCTTGAAGAAATCTTCGGAGATGCAGGAAGCGGTCGAGAAAGCCGGCATTAAGGTAAATGAGCAGCGGATCAAACTGAAGATGATGTCCAGCAAGGATGCGAAGCAAATCAACGCGAGAGCTGTTCTTCAGTTCTGTCAACAGCCTCCCATGATCGCGGGGGAAGAAGGCCTCCGGTTAGCGGCTCTATGCAGGGACTTAAGGGACAAGAGCAGCAGCCTTGACGAGATTCAAAATGCCTATAACGCGGCGATTGCGAAGCGAAAAATCACTGAGGAGGATGTCAACCAGGCGGCAAATAGTTTGCGCGACAGCGCACTCGCTGTAATCCCGCTCTCAGGCACGCCCAATCATTGGAAATATCCCCTGACCCGCGGAGTGGTTGGGCTGGATCTCTCCGCCATTAGTTCACAAACAGTGAAGCAAGCCTATTTTGTTGACTTCGATCTGCTGGCCCCTTTCCGGTTGGGCTCGGCCAACGAAGATGCTCTTGAAGACAGGTGGTGGTTCTGGCTGAATCCGAGGATTACCAGCCTGCCCAAAGCGGCTGATTTCAGCTCTCTCTCCACAATCAGTGAGACGGGCTCTTTCTTCACGAATTTCAGCAGCAAGGGAAGCGTGAGCGACATAGCGCAGGGGTTCGACGTGAACGGCGGACTCGAGTTTGCATTGCTGAAGCCGCGCGACGGCATTCCATGGTGGGGTGAATATGTGAACACGCAGGCGCGGCTGGGAATTTCTGTGATTGGCGGCGCCGGAATCAGCACCCCGTTTTCCGTTGACAACACGGATATTCTTTCGCAAGTCAATCAGGGAATATGCGACGCATTCAAAGCGCCGGCGGGAACGGCGGTGAGCGATAAGACGAGGCTGGTGTGCACGTTCCCCTCGGGTTCCACCAGCCCGGTCATCGTTGCTCCGAACCCGGCTTTTGATGCAACCAATCCCGCGAGCCCGGCGACGGTCCAGGACTCGTTCATAGACTTCTTCACTCCTGAACGGTCAAGATTTTTCCGCCGTTACTATGCCGGATTCAGGCTCAAGACATATTTCTTCAGTCCTGATGTTAGAGGAGATTGCAACAACGGGCGCAAGGTGTGTGATGCGCCTTATGACATCTTTCCGGGGATTATTGATCTCACGCTGGGCCAGGATGAAGCGGTAAGTTCCGGAAAGTTCAGAAGGCCCCTTCTTCGCGCAGAGGGTGTTTACCCGCTGCCGTTTTATCCGGGGCTGCATATCTTTGGCTCGTTTTATACGTCATGGGGTGGAGACCAAGCCGATGCGCCGTTGAACTCCTTCAGCGTCAATAGTCCTGCGAACGGAGCAAGCAACGACTTCAATACTTTCAGGTTTGCAACCCCGCTGCTGAACCGCGACTACTTCAGAATCGGGGTCGGGGTGGATCTGATTCAGGTATTCAAGAAGAACAAAGGCGGCCAGCCGAGTTCCTCTACAGGTGCAAAGGCCCAGACGGAGAACGTCCAGTCTGGCGCGGCGCCATCCTCTGGTTCGAACCCGTGAAGGCGGGATGGCGCGAGAGCGGTTGAGCGGATCGCTCCGGGGGCTTTGACGAATGTGAATGTCTTGCAGGTCTGCGCGTGAGATTGCGCCCTAAGCGTGAGCGCGTTTTTTGGGCTTGGCGATTGTCTCAGCGGGAATCTCAGGCGCGTTTGGCACGGAGCAAAGCTTCCTGTCGGTCTACGCGAGGAGGCAAGGAGAATAGTGAGCATCGCGGTCGCTGAGGAAAAGTGGCAGATAAATCCAGCATCGAGTGGACGGACGCAACGTGGAACCCCGTGCGGGGCTGCACCAAGATCAGCCCGGGATGCACGCATTGCTACGCGCAAACATTCGCCGAGCGCTTCCGGGGAGTGCCGGGGCATCCCTATCAGGATGGGTTTGATCTGCGGCTGGTGCCGGAAAAACTGAATGAGCCTTTCAAGTGGCGTGCGCCGCGCATGGTGTTCGTCAACTCCATGAGCGATCTGTTTCACGATGGCGTGCCTGACGAATACATTGAACGGGTGGCGGACGTGATGATGACGGCGCGATGGCACACCTACCAGGTGCTCACAAAACGCGCGCAGCGGTTGCAAGAATTACTTTCCGG
>JAICYU010000007.1 GCA_025934025.1 Terriglobales bacterium | reverse complement strand
GCACACGGAGCTGGTTCTGGCCATTGCGTACATGAAGAACAAGCAGCAGGACAAGGCCAAGGCATTGCTGGATCGGGCCATGAAGCGCGATCCCAAAAATGTTGACGTTTTTCGCGCGGTTGCGGGCTATTACCGCGAAGCCCACGATTACAAGAACGCAATCGCCATCCTCAACCGTGCGCCGCGCAAGACCAGCGAGGTGCTCTCCGAACTTGGCTTCACCTACGGTCTGGCAGGAATGAAGAAAGAGGCCGCGGCGGCTTACGAAAAAGCTGCGACGATGTCGCCCAAGTCCATCAACGTACAGCTTGCTGCGGCCCAATCCCAATTGCGCCTCGGCAACCTCGATAAGACTCGCACCTACCTCGCGCGCAGCGAGCAGCTCGATGCCAACTTTTACCGGCTGCATGCTATCCGCGGCGATCTTGCGGCGGTGGAACATCGCGATAACGATGCCGTAAAGGAATACCTGGCCGCTCTGGCAGCTATGCCGGCAGCGCCAGTCGAAGGCGTGCTCTATCCCACGCAACTTCGCCTCCAGTTGATTGATTCCTATCGCGACCTGCAAGACGACGCCGCAGTACGGCAGCAAGTCACGATCGGACGGCAGGAGCTGGCGAAGATTCAAGTGGATGCGACGCAGCAGGTGGAATATCTGCGCCTGCGCGCTGCGCTGCGTGGAATCGACGGCGATGCTGCGGGAGCGGAAGCTGACCTGAAACAGGCGATGCAACTGGATCCCGCAAATGACAACGTCACGCTGCAATATGCCAGCCTGCTCTGGAAAACCAACCGGAGAACTGAGGCGCAGCAGATGTACAACACTCTGCTGCAGCGCGATCCGAAGAACCGTTATGCACTGGAAGCCATGGGCGATCTCTCACGCGACTTGGGTGACTTCAAAGCAGCCGAAGGCTATTTCAAGCGCATGGCTGCCGCGTATCCGGACGACTACGTTCCGCATCGCGCGCTGGGCGATCTCTATACAGCGCGCAAGGAATTTACCAAGGCGCAGGCCAGTTATGAGAAGGCGCATTCTCTGGCGCCGACGAATCCCACAATTATTGCTGCCGGTTCCAATGCCGCCATTGAAGCCCGAGAAATTGACCTGGCAGGCAAGTGGATTGATCGTGCCACCGGAACCATGAAGAACGATCCACACATCATGCGCGAGACCGAGCGCTACCTGTTCCTCAAAGGCAGATACGCCGAATCCGCCCGGCTCGGCGAGCTGGCGGTGCAGAAGCTCCCGCATGACCGCGACGCCGCTGTCTATCTGGGGTACGACCTCTACAATCTCGGCCGCTATGACGATGTGCTCTCTCTCGTCACGCGTTACGAAACCGTACTGCCCAAGGAACCTAACTTCCCGCTGCTGGCCGGGCACGTCCATCGCCAGAACCAGCTTCTGCAGCAGGCAATTGATGACTTCACCCGCGCTCTCGAGAAAGATCCCAACATGACTGAAGCGTTGGTGGCGCGCGGTTACGTTCTCAACGACATGTCAGACGCGCAGAACGCGGTCCGTGACTTTGAACCGGCGCTCAAGAAAAACCCAGACAATTCGATCGCGCGGCTTGGCCTGGCGTTCTCCTATTTGCAATTGCACCACTCGCGGCAAGCTCTCCAGGAAATCAACCTGGCGGAAAAGAAAATGGGCAGCACCGGGCCGATTCATTTGGCTCTTGCTACTGCTTACCGCCAGATGCGCAACATGGGCAAGGCCGAAAAAGAATACCGGGCGGCCCTGAAGTTTTCTCCCGATGACGTAACTCTGCATCAGGCGCTGGCGGACACTCTCTATCATGCGCGCCATTACAAGCAGGCCATCGTGGAGTGGAACACCGCGCTTCAGCTTTCTCCGGGTGACCCTGTAATTCTCGCCAGTCTTGCTGCTTCGTACGCGCAGTTGCACCAGCGCACGGAGACCTTCCGTTACGTTGAAGCAGCCGAGCGCGCAGACACAGATCAATCGGCGGTGCTGCTGGCCACCGGCGAAGCCCTGATGCTGCTTGGCGACCGCAAGGCAGCCAATGACCGCTTCACTCGCGCCCTGGATGCGCCTGATGCCGACCGCGTGGATGTACGGCTGGCATTCGCGAAGCTATTTGTCAGCGAAGGAAAGTACGATGCGGCCAAGCAGGAAGTGGCGCTGGCATTTGCGGAATCGCGAATTGGCGAGGCATCTCCCATTACGCCCGACAATCTGGTGGAAGCGAGCAACGTATTTCTCGCCGCGCACGACTTTGATCTGGCGGAGCGCTACTTCAAGAAAGCCCAGGATATGGGCGCGTCTGATGACACCGTGGCAGTGGGACTGGCGGACACCTATATCGCGCAAGGCAAGGACCGCGACGCGGAAGCGATGCTGAAGACCCTTTCCGCTCACTCGGACCAGGCCGATCTGGAACAGAACTACGACTATCAACTCGCATGGGCCAACATTTACAACCAGCGTCATGATATGTCCCACGCGCTGACATCATTCGCTCGCGCCAACCTGCTGGCTTCGGAAGACCCCACGGCGGAACGCGGAATGCTTCAGGTGGCCGGTCAGGAAGGCATGGAGATCTATCCCAACCTGACTATTCAGAACAGTTTGGGCAGCGAGGCGCTGTTTGACGACGCCACTCTGTTCCAGATGGACAATGAGTTCTTCAGCACTCCGATACGTCCGCGCTTCAATCAGGAAACAGATCTGACCACAGATTTCCATTACAATCCCGACCACTTTGCGCCGATCAGTGGCGTGGTCGGAGTGCGCAACTACAAAGGCTCGGTTTCTCTGCCCAGCCAACTGGCAATTGTGCGCCGCGACACCTTTGACACGATCTTCAACGTTGGCACCTCGCCGGTGCTGCGGATGGGCAATGCGCGTTTTCAGCTTACGCCAGGGATCCAATTCACCGATCGCCGGGACTCGGAATCACCGGTGCAGATGAACCAGCATCTCTTCCGGCAATATCTGTACCTCAACAGTTCGCCGTTGTTTCAATGGATCACGATTCGCGGCAGCGCGGTACACGAATCGGGACCGTTTACCAACCAGAACCTCAGCTCGCGCGACTTAGGGGCGAATCTGGAATTCCAAGTCGGCCGGCCCTGGGGCAGCAATTCATTCATCACCGGATACTCCGTGCGCGATCTCTTGTTCCATCCGCTGGTGCGCGAATTTTTCACCACCAACACGTGGGCCGGACTGGAACATAAGTTCGGACAAAAAGCCTCCATTACCGGTCTTGCGAATTACATTCGTTCGTGGCGCGTGCAGGACCAGGCCTTTGCCACCGCGCAGATCCTGGTGCCGGGCGCGCGCTTTGAAATCAAGCCCAATGATCGCTGGACCGTCAATGCAACTGCCGATTTCACCCGCGGCGAGGGCTTCCATCTGTATGACAACGTGCAGAGCGGATTCCTCATCTCCTATGTCAGACCCGTGCGGCGCAGCATGAGTGATGGAACAGGCCCGCTGCCGGTGGATTATCCGTTGCGATTTTCCGTCGGCTTGCAGCAACAGTCGTTCTACAACTTTGGCGGCAACGTCAGGACGTCGGCTTTTAGACCGGTGTTCCAGATTTCGATTTTTTAGGGAAACTGGACTGAAAATGAAGATTTGTCTTGTTAGCGCCTTTCCTCCCAGCAAGATCGTCCTGAATGAATATGGCTACCACGTTGCCAGGGAACTGCAGGCAGATCCTCTGGTGAGCCTCACTGTTTTGGCGGATGAATTGGAATCGCCGCTTCCCGAACTTGCGGACTTCAACGTGGAGCGCGTCTGGAAGATGAACCGGCCGAGCAATCACCGGACTCTGCTCAGAGCGCTGAAGGAGATCCGGCCCAATGTGGTGTGGTTCAATCTGGTCTTCTCCAGCTTTGGCACCAAGGAATCACCGATCGCGGCATTCTCGGGGCTGACGCTCCCGGCGGTAACGCGTCTTGCCGGCTATTACACTCATGTCACGCTGCATCACCTGATGGACCACATTGACCTGCAGGACGCAGGCGTGCGCCACAAAGCCATCTTTAAGCTCGGCGGATACGCCGCCACCCGCATGATTCTGATGGCAAATTCCATCTCCGTTCTGCTTCCGGCTTACCGGCGGACATTGATTCAAAAATACAAAGGCGACAACATTCATTTCCGGGCACATGGAATCTTCAGCGCGCGGCCGGAATACCCTGACTTCAGCAAGCGCGGAAATCCCGACCACCGCATTCTCGCCTTCGGCAAATGGGGAACATACAAGCGTTGCGAGATGCTGATTGAGGCCTTCGAAGAACAGGTGGCCCACCGAGTTCCTACCGCCCGCCTGGTGATTGCGGGCAGCAACAACGGGAATTCACCGGGATACATCGAGGCCCTGCGCGAGAGATACGGGAGTAATCCGCGCATCGAGTTTACCGGCTACGTGGAAGAAGAGAGGATTCCTGAACTGTTCGGCTCATCCTCATTCATGGTGATGCCGTACACCTCGGCAACCGGAGCGAGCGGCGTTGCGCATCTGGCGGCGGAGCACGGAGTTCCTATCATCTGCTCCGATATTCCCGACTTTCGCGAGATGGCCGAAAACGAGGCGCTGGCAATCAGGTTTTATCCCGTGGGAAACAAACAAGCGCTGGCACGCGAGATGATTCAACTGCTGGAGAATGAGGCAGATCAGCACGAAATGGCGGAGCAGAATTTTTCCGCCGCGCTGCGCCTCACTATGCCGCAAATCATCCGCCAGTACGTGCGCGCTTTTGATCGCCACCAGCGTGCCCGGGCTTTGGAAGCAGTGTCGCGCTTCCGCCGTATTCCTTCCTGGGTTCCTTCCCGATCGGCCATCTTCCGGGCCTCAGGTCCCCGCTGGTGGGTGTGAGAAGAGATTGCCAAAACCGCCGGAATTGCCAGGATTGAACAGCTCACCGCAGAGAACGCGGAGATCGGGGGCAGCGCAGATGGATCGAACAGCTTGACCGGAAGTCATGTTCTACAACGAGGGGTTTTCAACTTTCTGAATGGCTTTCGATTGCGCTGCCGCAAGCGCTTCCTTTGCCGCTCGGCGGCCGGTGGCAATCGCGCCATGCACAGTTCCTGCGTGGCCTTCTGAATTCGTAGCTTCGCCGGCAAAGAACAGAGTTCCTTCCACCGGCTCCGCCAGCGCGCGGGCAGCGCCGTTTCCGCCCACACAAGCGTAGCTATATGCACCGCGCGAGTATTCATCTGCTTGCCAATCGTGGAGATATCCTGCTTGCAGCAGCGGCCGGATCCGCTCGCTTTGCGGCATGATGCGCTCCAAGGCCTGCACGGCGATCTCAACAATCTGCGCCGAACGCCTGCCCGAGAGCGCCTTCGCGTAATGTCCCGCCGCCCAGCCGGTGAGCATGGGGCGCGGCAAAGGATTGCTGGTCCACCACGTGGGGAACTGCGGATCATCAGTGAACAGGAAACTGAGATCGCGGAAATCCTCCCACTGCTCCCAGAAGCGTTCGCGAAACAACAGAACCACGCGCAGCACCGGCCCCATCTCAAGGTTCTTGATGACTTCGGTTTTGTCACGGAGGAGAGGTTTGAATTCAACGCCACCGACTTTCAATACACCGAGCGGAAGAGTGACGATCGCGCGTGGCGCGGTGAACTCATTCGCTGAGGTCCGTGCCACAACATTGCCTGCGCTCCAGGAGATCTCGATGACAGGTGCTGACGTGACCAGAGAACAGCCTGGCGGCTTCAATTCGCGAGCCAGCGCTTCAACTATTGCGGAATAACCATGAGGTACGCGGAACGTGCGATCACCGTGAATTTCTTCTTCAGCCTTTGTACAGCGGCGGATCCAATGCACGCCCACGCGGCGGGGATCGGCGGCGTGAAAGCCTTCCACATAAGCCCAGGCCTGCTCCTTTACCTGCTTCTCCGCGCGGGCCTTCTTCAGGTAGTCGGCAAACGAGCAATCGGGACCGCTTGCGGGCATGGCATCAAAAAGCTCGTTCACATCGCCCATCAGCTCTCCGGCATTAAGCCAGCGGCTGTTGCTGCGGCGACGGAACTCACCCTCGACCTCAATCAACTCGATGCCCGCTTCGGCTGCCAGGTCCAGCACCTCCCGTGCGCGTCCGTGGATGAACTCTGCGCCCAGCTCAACTGGAAAATTTACGGTAGGCTGAGTAAAAATCCGGCCTCCGATGCGGTCGCGTGCTTCGAGGATTGTGACCGTCGCGCCGGCGGAAACAAGATCGCTTGCTGCCGCCAAGCCGGCTACTCCGGCGCCAATGATGAGAACGTCCGCAGTCATAAAGTGGCGGTGGTTACCTGCTGTCGCGCGGCCGGGAAGGTCGGCATGGGATAAATTCCAAGCGAGCGCGCCGCACCGATGTCCACTGTAAGAACCTGATCGGGCGGAGTCTTCTTCAGCCATTCTTCCGCGCGCTTGATGGCACTCGCAAATGTTCCTTTAGGCAGAACGGTCAGGTCAAGATAGAGCACCTTTTGTGAGTCGCGGCCCAGGCGCACTCCGGTGAAGGCATGCCCGGGAACAATGACCACCAGCGGCTGCATGCCCAGATTCTCCATGGCGGAAGCAAACACCACGCTCACGTCAATGCAATTGGCGTTATTCAACTGCAAGGTCTCGCGGGGAAGACGAATCCGCTGCGTCTCCCCAGGATAATTGCCAAACGTATAGATGCTGGTGACGTAGCTGATGCGCGACTGCTTCAGCGCACGGAAAACCGCCTCAGCCTGCTGCCGCACCTGCGTTTCGACATTGACTCCGTCCACCTGGTTGTATCCGCGCATGCGTCCGCCGGGAATCAGGCGCTGCGCTTCTGAAACAAGCTGCAGCACGGAGTCATCATGCGGCGTGACCCAGCGTGCAAGAAGTTGGGCGTTGGAAAACTTGCGTCCCCAGAACAGGTCGGAAACGCCGTGCAGAAACACCGGCCGTTGGTCGGCAAAGGTGTGGCCGCTGGCCGGCTCTTTCACTTCGACGACCAGCGTGGCTTGCCGCATCTCGCCGTTCTGATAGGCGTCGGGAAGCAGCTCCGGATCGAGATTGAAGGTTCGCACCTCGCTTGGCCCGATTACGGCAGTTTCGCGCAATTGATTGCTCCAGCCGCGGACCTCAGCGGTGATCACCTGCAACACCGGCTTCTTTGAAGTGTTGGCAATGCTCAGCACCGCCACGGGCCAGTAATCCACCGCGCGCGCTCCGGCCAGCGCGGGAAAGATTTCACCTCGGCCAGGTAAGCTCAACTGATATTGCAATTGCAAGGGCGAGGCCGGCGCAGTTACTGGCCGCATCTTGGCCGGCAACTCCGGCCCCGGCAGCGGCTTGAGCGCCAGTTTTGTAACGAACCACCAGCTCCAGCCCAGCCCAGCGGCCAGGCCGACAGTGGTTAGCAGGAACACCACTGCAAGCACGCGCGCCGCCCGCGCCGAAATTTTAGAGAAAAGCATTCACTTCATTGGGTGATAGGTCGGGCAAGCAGGTTGCAAAGACTTGCCGGCACCGGTCATGTCGGGAGCGCGATTTGGCAGTGAGAGGCGTTGGGTATTGTAGTAAAATCAAGCCTGTCCTGCTGTTACAACCCCTAAAAACAGCGGCATTTCTTTTGTCGGGACGTGGCTCAGCCTGGTAGAGCACTCGCTTGGGGTGCGAGGGGTCGGCAGTTCAAATCTGCCCGTCCCGACCATTTCTCTTCATGCCACAAACGAATGCCCACGAGCGAAGCCGGAGCGCGTGGAGTGTAGCACATTCAAAGTGGTACCTTGACGGCCACGCTAGAAGCTTGTTTAACAAACCTTTGAGTTGCTGAATCGCTTCGGGCGCGAAGCGGATCGTCTGACTGCATTTCTCGAAGCTATTTCTGTTTAACCGTCCAATCTCCCTGCCTTTGTCCCGGCACTAGATCCCACCCGGGCTTGAGCTCTAACTGCCAGCCGTCTCCGCTGATATGAGAGCCGGCAGGATGGGAGGGTGCGGGGACCTGGACGCGCACAATACGACCATTTTCACGCACAAATAGCGCGCCGGTTGTCACGGAGAGCACGCCCCACGAGTCAATTACCTTCACATCGCCTGAAAAGACGCTCTCATCGTCGTTGATGGCCGTGACCTGGTCAGGATCAAAGCTGTAGTTGACGTTCGTGCTTGCCGGAAGCACCAGTACCGGATGTTCGATCAACCGCGAGCGAGCTTCAGCAATGACTTTCTGCTGTCTGGCTTCGCGCTCCTTCTCGTGGACGACCACCTCGTCGCCATCATACTTTTGCGCTCGGGCGGCGGCTTCCGTTTCATTCAATTTCGGATTGGGGCTGGTGCCGTTTCCCGCTAGCGGGTAAGCAACGTGATAAGCCGAGGCGAGCAGCGCGCCCAGATCGGAATCCGGCGTGAGTCGCTTGCGCCACGGCGTGCCGCTCTCATCGAGCAGAACGCCATACGCCGGGCCGGAGACGTAAGCAAAGCTGCGCACGAACGGCGAGCGATTCGGGCCTTGCCACAAAATCACCGAAGCCACCAGAGCGGCTTCCTGCGGATAACGCGCGCTCAACTTTACCCCTGTGTACTCGGCCACGCCCTCATTGGCTTCAAGGCGGTTCTCGTTGATTGCCGCATTCGGGATCAAAAACCGGCGCAGTGCGCGAAAGTAGAGGGCATCGGAAATTGCATCCCGCTGTGCGGAACCGTTCGTGTTGAGGGCCTTGGAGAGGGCGCGCCACTCCAGTTGTAGCCATGCACGTCCGATGCGGCCGTCAAGATGGTTGTTGCTGTTCTCGAGCGGCTTCAATCCAAGCTGCGGTTGAATGCGGTGAAACGATTCGTGCGCCATCAGTTGCTTCCGCGGGCGCCGGTTATCAGGCAGAGGCCACATCACCATGGTCCAGCGCACCCCGGCCCAATCCACTCCAGTGTTGGCAATCGGCATCTCCGGCGAAAGCTGCCCGAGGAAAACGCCGTTCTGCTCGTGCAGCCGGCCTTCTTTGTCCGCCTGGTTTGCGACCACCCGGTGCGTGCCTGGGTCGGCAAATAGCATGGGGCCGTATAGCGTCACGCCCCACAGGCGGCCACCATCTTTCTGCGAGACTGCCCTCATCTCCTGGAAGTACTGCTGAGCAAACTCGGGATTGATTGCGGCCTGCTGGCCAAAAGCCAGTGATGAAAATGCGAGCGACAGGAAAAAGCTGTGTAGCTTACCCAAGACCGGCTCCTGAGTAGAAGATGATTGCACGCCAAGTATACTTCTCCGGTGTTTCGCACCCGCTTTAAGCAAGAGATCGTTGCCGAGTTTCTGCCGCCTGCGCGAACGCGAGAACAGGACAAGGTCATCATTCTTTGCGATGGCATACCCTCCGTCCCCAGGAAACAGCCGCTGGCCCGGTTTCTTGCCGGGAAAGGATACTGGGTTATCTATCCGCGATGGCGTGGAGCGTGGGAGAGCGATGGTGAATTTCTGCACCAGTCGCCGGAGCAGGACATCAAGGACATCATTGACGAGCTTCCGAAAGGGCTGCGCGAAAACGCCTTTGGACAGGAGTTCAAGTTAAAGCCGGAAGAGATCTTTGTGATCGGCGGCAGTTTTGGGGGAGCCGCAGCCATCTTAGCCTCACTTGATCCGCGCGTTACAAAAGTTGTCGCGAACTGTCCAGTGGTGGACTGGAGCATTCTCGGCCAGGAACAGCCGAAGGAAACCTCCAATCCGAGCTATCCGGCCTACCTGCGCGAAGCGTTCGGACATGGCTATCGGTTGAAAGAAAAAAACTGGAACAAGCTGCGCTCCGGCAGGTTCTTCAATCCGGTGAAAGAGATCGAGCGGCTTGCGCCGGAGAAAATACTGATGTTCCACGCCAAAGACGACCCCTACATTCCCTGGCAATCGGTCCGGCAATTCGCAGATGCCGCTGGAATCAGACTCAAGCTCCTGCCTCGTGGCGGTCATCTCAAGACCGAAGAGACGGTCGTGCGACATTGGCCGGAAATAAGGAGCTTTCTTGAAGGAAAGCGAACAACGGCGCGCAAATAAAAAGCCCCAAAGGAGCTCTCTGCCGAAAACTCCCAAGGAGCAAGCTTGCGTCAGGCGCAGCTTTACATTGATATAGTGGCAGGCCAGAGTACCAAAAAATATAAGAAATAGTGCAATTAAAAATTTTTAATCAGAAGAAGGCTCAGGGCTTCGGCGGTGGCACGTACTCCTTGGGAAGAGCCGAACCTGGGCCGAAAAAGAAAGCTTCCATCTGCTCCACCAGGAACTGCTGCGCTTCCGGCTTCCAGGGCTGAAGACGGTACTCATTCAGCAGCATTTTGGAGTGCTCGCTCCACATCCTCCAGGCCTCGGCACTGACGCTCTCATAAATCTTTTGGCCCAAAGGAGTATCAAACGGCGGCTCGTCCAGCCCCGGCAGTTCGCTCCCCAGCTTTGCGCATTTCACCATTCGCGGCATTAGAACCATTCTACCAAGAGCACCCATCGAGCCGAATCTTTAGGAGAAGCGATCGAATCTCAGCCGCGTCCTTTGTGCCGCCGTTGCGCGCGCTTTGGCGCTTCTTCCGCCAGCGCGAACTGGATTTTGTGCTGGACGGGATCAATGCGGTCGGCCAGCACGCGCACCTTGTCGCCGATGGAAAATGTCTTGCGGGAGTGGCTGCCGATGATCTGCCGCGTGTTCTCGCGGAACGTGTACTGGTCGCCTTCGAGAGAGTCAATCGGGACCAGGCCTTCAATAAAAAGGTCCACCAGCTCGACAAAGAAACCAAACTTGGTCACGCTAACGATCAAGCCGTCGAACTCTTCGCCAAGCCGGTCCTGCATGAACTTGAGTTTTTTCCATTCCATCAGCTCGCGTTCAGCTTCGTCGGCAGCGCGCTCAGTCTGGCTGGAACTTTCAGCAATGTCGTGCAGAGTATCAAGCGACAGGCCGGCTACAGCTTTCAGCTTTTTGGGAGGGCCGCTGGACGAAGTGGACGAAATGGACCTGCTGGACGAAGGGCGCCTTTTCGACCAGGGAGATGAGTCTCCGGGGCCTTCGGCCGTAAGCCCCTGATTCTTGCCTCCGCTCTCATGCAGAACAGCCTTGAGAATTCTGTGCACGATCAGATCGGGATAGCGGCGAATCGGCGACGTGAAATGAGTGTAAGTTGCCGCAGCCAGAGCGAAGTGCCCTTCATTGATTTCCGAATAGCGCGCCTGTTTCAGCGAGCGCAGCATCAGATACGACAGCACGCGCTCTTCCGGCTTGCCGGTGATCTTCTGCACCAGCTTCTGATACATGCGCGGAGTCACGTGGACTTCTTCGGGCAATTCGACAACCGGGGCACGGCGCCCGCTGCCATAATGCGATCGTTTGTCGGTCCGCGTCTGCACGCGCTTGATGGGCAGCGCTCCCACGCCGAGCGAATAGCCGAAGCTGGCTGCGATGGTTTCAAAATCGTAAATCCGCTTGGGATCAGGCTTCTCGTGAATACGATAAAGACTGGCGATTCCGTGCTGCTCGAGATGAGTAGCAACGGTCTCATTGGCAGCGAGCATGAATTCTTCAATCAGCCGATGCGCCCAGTTCCGCTCGGACGCGATCACGCCTTTCATCATTCCGTGCTCGTCAAACTCAATCACCGGCTCCGGCAAATCAAAGTCAATGGAGCCGCGCCTGGCTCTTTTTTTGTTCAGCACCTGCGCCAGTTCGTACATCAGCTCGAAATTGGGGGCCAGTGCGGCGTAACGACGGCGGATGTGCTCGTCGCCTTCGATTACGGCGTTCACGTCCGTATAAGTCATTCGCTGAGCGGAGCGGATGACGCCTTCCGCCAGTTCGTAGCTCAGAACCTCTCCCTGGCGATCCATCTCCATCACGCAGGAAAGTACCAGCCGGTCCATGTGAGGGCGAAGACTGCAGATGTCAGTCGAAAGCTCCAGCGGCAGCATGGGCACGGCGCGATCCGGGAAGTAAACTGACGTGCCGCGCTTGCGGGCTTCATCATCAATGGCAGAGCCGTCTTCAACGTAATGGGCAACGTCGGCGATATGAACTTGCAGCTCGTAATGTCCGTGAGGCAGGCGGGTAACAAGTACTGCATCGTCGAAGTCGCGCGCTGTCTCTCCGTCAATGGTCACAATGGGCAGGTCGCGGTAGTCGTTGCGCCGCGCAATTTCAGCTTGTGGGATTACCGGGCTGATCTCCTGCGCTTCTGCGAGCGCATCTGCGAGAAACGTATGGCGGATGTGGTGCTTGCGGATGATGATCTCTACATCCACGCCAAAATCATCTTCGTAACCGAGAATCTCTACCACTCGGCCGCGCGGGCCCTGAGTGGCGGAAGGAAATTGCGTGATCTCCACCTCCACCACAACGCCTTCCAGATCGGTCCAGTCCCGCTGCTTCGCTTCTTCGCCGAGCACCCGGTGCGGACCAGCTTTCCGCGAATGTTTTGGACTGGGTGAACCGCCTTGTTTCGTATCGTTCTGCGATGCTTGTTTGAGTTCTTGCTGCTCTTGTGGGTCTTCCATTCCAGGCGGGATGGTGATCTCCATCCCAACCTTCTCGTCAATCGGCGTGACATAGTTGTTCCGGCTGCCGTAATGGAACATGCCGACGACGCGCGCCTGTTCTCGCTCGGTCACTCTCAGAATTCGGCCTTCACCTTTTCCGTCCGGGCGAATGCGTCCGAGCTCCACCAGTACCTGGTCGCCGTGCATGGCGCTGCCGATCTCAGGCGGCGGAATAAAAACATCGCCTAGCAGCTTGCCTTTGGCGCGGGGGGGAAGACCATCCGGATCAGGTGTGACGAATCCGTATCCATCACGATGCATGCGCAAATGGCCCAACACGAGATCGTTGTTTGAAGCAGCCGAAGGAAGCGCCCATCGCTCTTTGCCGATCGTGACGAGCTTTTTCTGCCGCGTCATCTCGCGCAGCGTCTGCTCCAATGGCCGGCGCTCTTTCCCACGAAGGCCGAAGTCATGCAGGATTTGTTTGTAACCGGCCAGATGCCGTGGCTGCTTGGCGAGATAGCGAAGGATCTCCTGCTCTGTGATCATGAAAACTTGGTCATCGGCTGTTCATTTCACTGGCCCCAGATACTTATCCAGCCAATCCAGAGCTTCTTTCATGACCGGCAATTGCGGAGGGGCATGGCCCGTATCGAACAAGACGTGCTTCTTGTCCTGCGGCGCAGCGCCTAAAAGCTTGAAGAAGGGCTCCTGACAGGTTTCCAGCGGAATCATGAAATCGTATCTTCCATTGATCATCAGCACCGGCAACTTGGCGCGCGGAGCGTAGTTCATCGGATCCACCTCCGGAAGGACTTTGGCATTGTCACAGCCTCCGGCTGCAAACACTGCGGCTTTGAATCTCTTTTCAACAGCGGTCATGATCGCGCCCAGCTCCGCACCCCAACTTATGCCGTAATAGGCCAGATGCTTCGTGTCAATATCAGGACGGGTTTCAAGGTAATCTATAGCGCGTCGCAAGTCTTTGGCTTGCTGGATGGTTTCATCTCGTTCAGCAACTGTGCCTTCCTCCGGTGGGGTACCAAGCCGCTCATAAGTATCTTTGTAGATGGGGAACATCAGGGCGCGTCCGCTCTTCACCAGAAAGTCAATTTGCGCCAACTGCGTATCTTCAACAGTGTGGAACGTCTGAGCCCCGCCATGTGGGAAATAGACAACCGTTTGATACGGCGGCGAGACGCTCTTGGGAAGAAATAGATATGCGATCACGCGTTCGTCGCCATATGCGGCATTGAAGGTAATGCGCTGCCGCCGCCAATAAAGTGAGCTGTCATCCTCGCTCTCGATCCGGGGATCGAGCGGCGTCCGGTCATAGGAATAAAGGCTTTCATAGATGCGAAACACCGGATCGGGTACAGGCTTCATCTTCCGGTAATCAGCCATTTCAAACGAGAGCGGGCGGTTCAAAGCTTGCTGAGCAGGCTCCGAATGAAGATATCTCATCAGACGGACTCCATTGACCGCAGAGCGGTCAAATGGTGATCGCGCTTCAGCATCGTGATAGAGATACGGAGGATCCGTGGAAGCCCCGCCGAGAATGTACCTGGATGGCCCGGTCGAATTGAAGCACCACTCTTTGACATTCCCGGCCATATCATAGGTCCCAAAAGGCCCCAAGCCGGCGTAGCTGCCCACTCTGGCCGGCCCTTTTCCGGAAAAGTTGCTTGCCTGCAAGATATCGGAGAATCTGCCCATATCCGCGGCCCGGTACCAGTGATAGACGGTGGGCAATGCCTTCCCTTGAAACTGAGCATAGGCCGCAGCCTCATACCAGCTTACGCCGCTGACAGGATACTCATCTTCACCGGGCGGATAGGCCCCGAGTTCCCAATTCGCCGGCCCAAAGCGGTTCGTCTTATCGCGAAACAGCAGCATGGCTTCACTGAAGTTCATCTTCCGGCCATCTTTGACGAATTGATGCTTCCAGTATCTGGAGTCGCGATATCCTCCAGCATCTACGAATTTTTTGTAGTCGCGGTTAGTGACCTCAAATTTGTCCATCAGAAAATCATCAACGTGTGCAGGCGCATGGCCTGTTGGATCAACCTTACCAGGAGGGATGTGGACCATGTCTGGCGGCAGGCTCCCTACCGGATCAAGCAGGACGTTGACCGGAGATCCGTCAAGCGCGGTGCCGGTGGCCTGAACGGGTGTATACCCATCTTTCGTGAGTTTGAAGGCATAAAAGGCATGTGGCAGCCGAGCCCCTCCCAGAGGAGTTTTGCCCAGATACTCCCACTTGCCCTGGGTGTCGCTGTAGTCACGCACATAGACATCTGCGCCCGAAGGACTGGAGAGAACCGCGTTTGGCCACAGCGTCGCGGCCTTTACTTTTACCAGAGCAGGATCATTCGACGCGTAGCGTTCTGCGTCTTTGATAAGCCGATAAGCGGCAATTCCTTTGCGCTGTAAGGCCAATTGAATAATTTCCGGTGCGGCCTCCTCACGCAACCATCGCAGACGGGAGTGTTGGCGATACATGAGTGCGCCAGAAACGCCCAAAGCGCCGAGGACCAGGGCCAAAATGGCTGCAGCGAAAGGCCTTCTTAGAGCGCGGATCAGCGGTGAAGCTCGTCTCGCTTCCAACAACCTCTTTTGCCGCAACGTCTCAAAGGCGGAGCGCATGATTGCCGCTGAAGCCACGCGATCGGCTGGACTTTTTTCCAGGGCACTGAAAATGATTCGCTCCATCTCTGCTGAGAATTGAGGGTTCCCGGAGCAAATTCTGGCCGGTTTAGCATGCAGAATCGAATCGATGAGCGCAGCAAGGCTTTCGCCTGAAAAAGGACGGCTATCGGTTGACATTTCGTATAACACTGTGCCGAAGCTGAACAGGTCCGTCCGCGCATCCAAGGGGGCGCCTCGTGCCTGCTCCGGGGACATGTACGCGAGCGTCCCCACTGCACTGCCGGGGGTGGTCAGGAAATCGTGTGTGGCGCCCGCTGCGGTGGTGAGAGCGGCCACTCCAGCCATTCTTGAAACACCATAATGGTCGAGAGTTACCTTGGCGAGGCCGAAGTCGAGAATCTTGATCTGCCCGCGACGGGTTACAAAGATATTTTCCGGCTTAATATCCCGGTGAATGATTCCATGCGAGTGCGCCGTATCCAACGCATCGACGATTTGGGTTGCAAACGCAAGGACCTGGTCGAATTGCAGCGTCTCTCCATTGAGAGTCTCTCTGAGTGTCTGCCCCTCCAGAAATTCCATAGCCAGGAAAAATTCGCCGTCCGATTCTCCAGTTTCGTAAATGGTGCAGATATTCGGGTGATTTAACGCCGAAATACTGCGTGCTTCGCGACGAAATCGCTCGACGGCTTCATGATCTCCAGCAACCCGTTCTGGAAGAAACTTTATTGCAACAAAACGACCCAGTTCTGTATCTTCGGCTTTGTAGACCTCGCCCATCCCGCCGGCCCCGATTTTTTCCAGAATGCGGAAATGCGAGATCTTGCGACCACGCATGCACCTATCCTCCCCCCCAAATAACGTTATACGACGGAGTTTAGCTGATTTGGCCAAGCTGTGCGTGAAAACCGTCAGCGCTAATCGAGGTGCGATGTGAGACACGCTCCCGCATGGTTGTCAGGAAGGCTGCGGCTGGGTTTGCCGTTCTCGTCCTGATTGCCGGCGATGCAGCTCCTCGACTTCCAGGAAAGGCCCCGGAACGAAACCTGTAGCTGACTGCTGATCCGGTTAGATTGATAGACATTATTAACGTTGGGCTTGGCAAGAAGGCTCGTCGCGTAGTTGCTGATCGCGCTGGCCTCCACGCCAAGCGGCGCCAGAATACTGTTCCCCACGACCTCCGCGCCCGTGACATTCCCCCGGAAGATCAACCCCACCACTCCCGGCTTGTCTATCTCGATTGAGTTGTTGACGATTTTGAAGTTCGAGTACGTTCCATCTCCGCCTATTACAATTCCGTAGTTGCGGGGATGAACTATTTGGTTGTGCTCGATCCTGACTCCTTGATTTGTAAGGCTATCAATGTTGAAACCGTAGTCGGTTCCGACGGCAGTATTGTCGTGAAACCAGACAGGCCCCATGGTCCAGCCGCCGAATGCAATCCCGTAACCTTCAACACGATTGTTCCTGACTTCGGCGACAGCATTCGCGACCGCGATTGCTGTGCATGCGCCACCGCCGTAATTGCTCATGGAAACGCGTTCAATCACGTTTTCGTTGTCTTGCTGCGGAACAGAGCCGTTCTTCATCGAGACGATCCACACCGGAAAGGTTTCCCAATGGATGTCAATGGCGCCGATTTCTCCCGCTGCATTGATGATTCTGACCTCGTAAATCCAGTGGCCGCCCTGGTCCGAGCGCAGGTGAATTGCTTCCAGATTGAGCGCCTTGATTCCTGCGGCCGTGGCCTGCTTCTTCAGCTCAGGATAGTTAGCGTCAATGGTGAGATCAGAGATTTCCACCCCTGATGCCTGATCGGAATTGGTGCTGAAGACCACTCCCGCTCCGGAATCTTCTGGCATATTCGCGGGCGATTGATGGGCATGAAACGGCAAGTACGCAGCCAGCTTGACTGTTGTCTGGTCAACTCCAGCGCCGTGGATATGCCAGCCTTTGCCGATTGTGAAGCCTTCCGAGGTCTTGTGCGGCACATCTATTACGAAGTCATAAGTTCCTTTGGTGAAAAAAGTACCCGGTCCCAGGCAGACGATCAGATTTTCTGTTGCTTTGACCGGCTTCCCCCCAGGTACATGGCATCCTTCGGAATAGCAGCGGAGAATGCGGTCGAAGCGCTCGGCGATGCTGCCATCGAGTGTGCCATCGACACCTCCATGCTGCGCGATGAAGATTCTTGTCACGCCGCGCGGCGGGCGGGCATTCGTCGCCACGCAATCGGATTGCTTGCGGTCCTGGGCCATGGCTCCCGACGCCAACGTCGAAGCTACAACAAACAGCAGAATGGTTCTTCTCACGCTTGTCCGCTCTTGATCCGGCGCAGGATCTTTCGCGCTAATCCTGTAAGCGGCAACCTGGGGGCGCGCTGAAGCGGTACCCAGCGCGCGCTGCCGGCCCTTGGCCTGTTTCCGGAAAACACCAGCACCGTGTAATTGGTATTGGTGATGGAGTGGCGCAGCTTGAGTAATGGCTCATGATCCGCGGGCACCGCAATTTCCGGCAACTCCCACATGCCCGGCATCAGGCGGTCGGATAAAGCGCGCTGCCGCAGCAGAATCGCGCCGTTCTTCTCGGCCAGCAGGTACTTGAGCACAGCCTTTCGCGCCAAAGACACCGCTGATTTCTGTTTGGCCCCGCGCCAGGAGCAAAGCTCAACCACCGGACACACCGCGCATCGGGGCGCGCCGGCGGGCAGGCAGACCATCGCTCCCAGTTCCATCAGCGCCTGATTGAAGTCACCTGGTCGCCTGGATTCCAACAGCTCCGCGGCCAGGCTCCAGCATTCCTGGTCACCAAGGTCCCGTCCGGCAACACGCGACAGTACGCGTTTTACATTTCCGTCAACCACAGGAACCGGCTGGTTGAAGGCGATGCTGGCTACCGCCGCCGCGGTATATCGTCCGATACCGGGCAGCATTTCCAGTTCAGAAGCGTTTCGCGGAAATCCACCGGAGTGACCCACTGTGATTGCAGCCTGCCGAAGCGACCGCGCGCGCCGGTAATAACCCAGTCCGCTCCACGCCGCCAGAACAGTCTGCTCGCTGGCCCGGGCAAGCCGTTCCACCGTGGGAAACCGCTGCAGAAATTCACTGTAACGGCTTTCCACCACCGCCACCCGCGTCTGCTGGAGCATGATTTCCGATACCAGAATACGGTAAGGATCAGTCTGGCCTCGCCACGGCAACTTACGTCGAGAACCGTCATACCAGCGAAGCAGCAAACGGCGAAACCGCTTGATAACTTTCGCATTGAACCGTGGCGCAAGAGGAGCCATTTGGCGTGATTCTAAATCAGCGCGCCTCAGGAACAGCTTGCTCGACCCTCTTGTGCTGCTCATGCGGGCATTTACCGAGATAGGGTCTGATATTCCCTGACACCACGATTCCGGCGTGCTTGTAGCTGCGGGCTCGCGATAAGCCATGACCCGATGTTTACTTTCCGGTAACCGTTTGTGCGCAAGCCGCCTACCCTCCCCCATCACCCCGAATCTAAAGGAGTTAGCTCGCGTCACCCGCGGAGTGCCAACCCCGAATGCGACGTTTGCGTGAGCGCAGCTGAGGTGGCCGATACTCTAATTCGGACTTAGGTCCACCCATCCGCTCTCCTTCTTCCTGCTATCCTCAACCTATCCCGCGCGTATGCCTCCCATCATCAATGCCCAGCGCATCAGCAAGAGTTTTGGCGCGGCTCCCCTGTTTGAGGAGATCTCGTTTACCATCTCGGAAGACGAGCGCATCGGGCTGATTGGGCCGAATGGTTCCGGAAAATCCACGCTCATGCGGATTCTCGCCGGCGAGTTGGAGCCGGATGCCGGCGATGTGGCCACCAGAAAACGTGCCCGGATTGCTTACGTAGAGCAGCAGTCGGACTTCCCAGAAGATTTCACCGTGCGGCAGGTGATCGCGCGCGCCTTGCAGCGGACAGATGTCCCTGATGGGGAGCGTGAAGGGCGGTTGGTGGAATCGCTGGGGCGCGCCGGTTTCTCTGACCAGGAGCCTGCTTCGCAAACCTCCGCTGTTGATGCACTGGCCGGCTCGCTCTCTGGCGGATGGCGCAAGCGGCTGGCTATCGTGGAAGCGCTGGTACAGCATCCCGACGTGCTGTTGCTGGACGAGCCCACCAACCATCTTGATCTTGAAGGCATTGAGTGGCTGGAAGCGTTGCTTGCGGCGGCGCCGTTCGCCTGCGTGGTGGTCAGCCATGACCGTTATTTTCTTCAGGCAGTCGCCGGCAAAGTGGTGGAACTGAGCCGCGCTTATCCTGAAGGCCTGCTCTCTGTCGCCGGAGACTACACGGCATTTCTGGAACGGAAAGAGGAGTTTCTGCACGCGCAGGCGCGGCGGCAGGAGTCGCTGGAAAATCGCGTGCGGCATGAAATTGAGTGGCTGCGGCGCGGAGCCAAAGCGCGCACCCGCAAATCCAAGGCACGCATTGATAAAGCCGGCCAGTTGATCGCGGATCTGGGAGACCTGAACGCGCGCACCCGGACGGCACCTGTGGATATTGATTTTTCTTCCACCGAGCGCCGGACCAAGCGGCTGATCGAGCTGGAAGAGCTTGGATTTGAGATTGACGGGCGCATGCTCTTTCGCGATCTCAATTTTCTTCTCACGGCGGGCAAGCGCGTGGGGCTGGTGGGTCCTAACGGCAGCGGCAAGACCACGTTGCTCCGGCTTCTGACAGGCGAGCTTGCTCCCACTCGCGGCCAGGTCCGCCGGGCGGAGATGCTGCGCGTGGTGTACTTTGACCAGAATCGTCCGCTCGATACAACGGTGACGCTGCGGCGAGCGCTGGCCCCGGAGAGCGACTCCGTGATCTACCAGGACCGAGTGATCCACGTGGCGAGCTGGGCGGCGCGCTTCCTCTTTACCAGCGAGCAGTTGAACCAGCCGGTAGCAAGGCTTTCCGGCGGCGAGCGGGCGCGGGTTCTGATTGCTCAGCTCATGCTCCATCCCGCTGACGTTCTGCTGCTGGACGAGCCCACCAACGATCTCGACATCCCGACGCTGGAAATTCTGGAGGAAAGCCTGATGGAATTTCCCGGCGCGCTCATGCTGGTGACGCACGATCGCTACATGCTGGACCGCATTTCGGAAAGCGTGCTCGGGCTTGACGGCACAGGCCGTGCAGCGGTGTTCGCCGACTACACGCAATGGGAAGACTGGGTAGAAGCACAAGATGGTAGAAACACCCGACTTCAGGTGGGGATGAGCGAAGCGAGTAGAGGCAAAGCAAGTGAGAACGTCGGCGAAGCGAATCAAATCAAGAAGAAGCTTTCTTATCTTGAAGCGCGAGAATACGCCACGCTGGAGGAGCGCATCACTGAGGCCGAAGAATCTTTGCGGCAGAAGCGCGACGCGGCGGAAGATCCGGCTATCGCCAGCGATGCCGCCCGCCTGCTCGCGGCGCACAACGAACTGGATCACGCACAAGAGAACGTGGACCGCTTGTACGAGCGCTGGTCAGAACTGGAAGAAAAACAGGGCTAGCCGAATGTTGAAGAATGGTTCTTCCACGGCCTGAAAGGCTGTTCTTCCTCACCCTGAGAGGCATTCTTCCAGAGATGTCTTGCGCGCATCAATGCTGAGTTTTCTGGCTTTTAATTTTTCATCTGTTATGATTTTTTTGCTTAGGACGACACTCTCTTGCCGAGTCAAAAGCAGCTCAAGTGGTCTGAACTTAAAGTCGGCATTACGGTCATTGTTGCCGCGATAACGCTGGCTGTTCTCGTCTTTCTCATGAGCGGGACCGGCGGCATGTTCACCCACAAGCTCACGATCAGCACCTTCTTCGACAACGCGGAAGGTCTGCGCGAAGGGCAGCCCGTGGATCTCCAGGGCGTGGCTGTTGGCAATGTTGTGCGGGTGCGGGTGGTACCCGGCCGGCCGGAGGACCCGGTGGAAGCGGTGATGCGCATCAACACGCGCTATCAGCCGCTGATCCGCAAAGATACCAGGGCCACCATCACGACACAGGGAGTTCTGGGCGAAGCATTTATTGACCTGGACAGCAGGTTTGCTAAAGGCCCTCCGGTGCGGGATGGCGACCAGATCCAGTCCACCAACGCGCCCGGTCTGGAAGACGTAGTGCGCAGCAGCCAGACCACCCTCACCAATCTCGACATTCTGGTGAAGCGCCTGGACCGCATTGTGGGCGAAGTGGAGAGCGGAAAAGGTACGCTGCACGGCGTGATCTACGATCCCACGCTCATCAATCGCGCCACCACGCTGGTGAACCAGCTTCAGGGGCTGGTGGCCGACGTGACCAATGGCAAAGGAACCATTGGAAAATTCTTTGCCGACGAGACCTTCTATCGCAAAGCCAATGATGCGGTGGACAAGCTGGACCGGCTCATTGACGACGTCAATAACGGCAAGGGCAGCGCCGGAAAGTTCCTGAAAGATGACGCCATCTACAACAACGCCAACAATACGCTCGTGAAAATCAACAAAATTGTAGACGACGTGAACGCGGGCAAAGGCACTTTGGGCAAGCTGACAAAAGACGAAGAGTTGGCCGCCAAACTCCAGAACACGATCAATAAGCTCTCCGCCATCACTGACCGGCTCGAAGCAGGCGAAGGTAGCGCGGGAATGTTGCTGAAGAACCCATCACTTTACAACAACACGGACCAGTTGCTGGTGGAGACGCGCACGCTGGTGAAGGCCATCCGCGAAAATCCGAAGAAATATCTGACAATCCACTTCCGCATTTTCTGAGCGGAGATTGTCGCAGGCAAGAGTGCCTGCGCTCCAAGCTCAATCGAGTGGGCTGTTGAAGAATATTTTTTGGCTTGTCGGCAGAACCGGCCAGATTACTGCGTTCTTGATGGATCGAGCGTTACCAACCCGGTGCTTTCGGCCTGCTCGTGCGCGTGGTAGGAAGATCGCACCAGCGGGCCCGACTCCACGTGCCGAAAGCCCATTGTGAGCGCCTCGCGCTTCATGAAAGCAAACTCGTCGGGCGTGTAGTAGCGGGCGAGGGGAAGATGGTCCCTGGAAGGACGGAGATATTGCCCGATGGTGAGAATGTCAACCTTGCGCTCGGCCAGATCGCGAAATACCTGGAGCAGTTCTTCCGTGGTCTCGCCGAGGCCCACCATCACTCCTGTTTTTGAAACCATGCCAGGCGCAAAGCGCTTCACGTTGCCCAGCAGATTGAGGGTGCGTTGGTAACGCGCGCCTGAGCGCACAGACCGGTACAGCCGCGGCACCGTTTCCGTGTTGTGGTTCAACACTTCCGGCTTGGCATCAATCACGACGCGCAAGCAATCTTCGCGGCCTTGAAAATCCGGGATCAAAACTTCCACCTGGCAGCCCGGCGCCTGAAGCCGTATCTGGCGGATGGTCTCGGCGAAAATTTTCGCTCCGCCCACGTTATCGTCGTCGCGATTCACGCTGGTCACCACGGCGTGCTTCAGCCCCAGGGTGGCAACCGCTTCAGCAACACGGCGCGGCTCGTCCCAATCGAGAGGCTCAGGCTTGCCTTTCGGCACCGCGCAGAAGCCGCAGCGCCGGGTACAAAGATTTCCCAGCAGCATGAAGGTTGCGGTCTTGTGGTTCCAGCACTCGCCAATGTTGGGACATTGCGCTGATTCGCACACGGTGTGCAGCTCAAGCGTGCGCGCCAGCCGCTTGAGTGAATGATAGTTATCTCCTAGAGGAGCGCGCGCTTTGAGCCAATCCGGCTTGGGCTGCAGACGCCTGGGCGTTACATCAATCTGGACGAGTTCTGCCGGGCTGGCCATCTGCTGATGTAATTATTGTACCAACCGGCTCTCTTGTTTAGCTTCAGCATTGTTCAGGGGAATCAGTTGAACGAAGGCGCTTGCGTGCGCTGACCGGATTGTTGCTGCTTCGCGGCTTGGGAAGCAGCGGCTGGCACCGGCTCTGATTTGGCGGCGGCTTCTTCGGCTGCTTTGGCGTCAAGAATGCGGGTTTGCTGGTAGGTGTAGGCGATGCGGTGGATGATGGTGATCGTCGAGAGAACAGCAAGAATCCAGAGCACCGGAGCCATGGCTCCCCAGCGGGCAAAGAGCGCTCCGATAATGACCAGCACGATTCGTTCCGGGCGCTCCATAAAGCCGACTTTGCACGAGCCGATCAGCGATTCCGCCCGCGCCCGCGTATAACTCACCATCACGGAGCTGACCATCACGAAAGCAACCAGCAGCAGATAAAAGAAGTGCCCGGCGCGCGCGTAATAAACCAGCAACCCGAAGAAGAGAGCAACGTCGCTATAGCGGTCAATGACGGAATCGAAAAAGCCGCCGAAGGTAGTGACCTGATTCGTCGCCCGGGCCACCCGGCCATCCACCATGTCAAAGATGCCGGCGCCGATGATGACCAGTCCGGCGTAAACAAACATGCGCTGGTAGTTGCCCGAGTTGGCGTATCCGAAAAGGATAGCGGCGATGATGTTGATGACCAGCCCGATAAAAGTAAGCACGTTGGGCGAGATGCGCTTGAGCGCCAGATAGCGGACAATTGCGTGCAGCAGCACGCGGCAACCTCGTCCAAACGCTCCGGTCCAGGTCATTGCGCCTCGTCGTGGATGGTGGTGAGCCCCAGAATTTCCATTTCGCGCTTGCCGTTGGGAGTGACCACTACCGCAGTGTCTCCCACTTTCTTGCCCATGAGCGCCTTGCCGATGGGCGACGTAGTAGAGATGAGCCCCTTGGTCACGTCGGATTCTTCGCTGGTCACCAGCTTGTATTCGAGTTCTTCGTCCTTGGCGTTGTCAAAGACGCGAATGCGCGAGCCGAAGGCCACGCGGTCCTTGGGAATATTGGACAGATTCACCAGCGCCAGCTCGCTCATGCGTTTCTTGAGCTGGCCGAGACGCGCATTCACAAACTCCTGCCGCTGCTTGGCCATGTGGTACTCGGCGTTTTCACTCAGGTCTCCCATGGCAACGGCTTTCTTTATTTCCTTCGGGAGTTCATGGGCAAGCTCGTGCTCCAAGGCGCGAATTTCCTCTTCCAGCTTTCTCTTGATGTGCTCCGGCATTGGGGGAAGAAAAACTCCTGCGGTCTGCAACTGACCGGGATGAATGAAAAAGCAATTATAAACCTCAGCGCCGGCACTGACGCGTTGTGGAATTCCAGGCACCTGCGCGAAAGCTATGTGCTTCTAACACTTTAGGGAGCTTTGAGCGGAGCGTTTCAAGAAATAAATCAAACCGGAGCTTACAGTTATAAAAGCTGCAGAAAGGAACAACAAAGTTTATAATGTTTTTTGTCTAGCCCTTCCCCTGCAAGAGAGTCCTATCTGGGTGGTTTCATGAATGGTATTCTGAATTTCCAAGTCGGCGACAAGGTTGTTTACCCGAATCATGGTGTCGGAGTTATCGAACAGATCAGCAGCCGCACCATCGGACCAATCGTGCAGAAGTTTTACCTGCTCAAGATCAAAGCCAGCAGCCTGAAAGTTGAAGTCCCGTTCAGCAATGTGAACGTGGTAGGGCTGCGTCCCGTGGTCAAGAACGGCGAAGTGCAGAAGATCATGAGTTTTCTGATGGACGGCAAGTGCGACAGCAACCAGGATTGGAAGTGCCGGTTCAAGGAAAATTCAGACAAAATGCGGACGGGCTCGCTGCTGGAAGTGGCTATCGTGCTGAAAAGCCTGCTCTTGTTGGCCAAAGAAAAGCCGCTCTCGTTCCGCGAGAAGAAGATGCTGGACCGGGCGCGCTATCTCCTGATAACGGAGCTGGCCATGGCGAAAAACTCCGAAGAGCCCGAGATTGAGGGCATGCTCAACAAGGCCCTGAGCAAATGCAGGCTGAAGTTCCCGGAAATCACCGCAGACGCCTAGGTCCCTCAATGACCGGTCTTGCCGTCCAGCAGATCAAGGACGTGTGCCAGAAGACTGGAGACGCTATCAAGTGATTCAGTGGCGCCTGCCGGATTGCCTGGTAGGTTAAGAATCAATGACTTACCCCTGATCCCGCAGATGCCGCGGCTCAGGGCGGCAAGCGGGGTCTTCTTGCTGCCTTCAGACCTCATCCTTTCAGGGATGCCCTCGATCTGCCGCTCAATCACTCCTTTGGTTGCTTCCGGCGTAACGTCTCGCGCCGCCACGCCGGTCCCTCCGGTAGTTACAATCATCCGCGTGATCTCGGCACATTCGATGATCCTGGCCTGAATCTGATCTAACTCGTCAGGAAGGATGCTGCTATGGACCACTTTGAACCCGGCCGCTTTAAGCCGTTGCGCGACGGCAGGACCGGAGAGATCCTCACGCGAGCCTTGGAAGGCGGAATCGCTGATGGTAAGGACAGACGCCGTTTTCACTTCTAGGCCTCAAGGACGTTCTCTTCAGCGTCGCGATTGGCTTCGTCCAGCAGCCGCAAACCTTCCAGCAGTAGTCCCTGGGTAGACTGAGTGGTGGTCTGCTCTTTACTCGACTGCTTGAAGTCTATTTCAAAGTTGCCCTCCGTCCAGGTAAGGACCTTATAGACGGCTTCATCACCCTTGAGCTTGCCGAATTGAGCATGATTGATCTGTCCGTCAGAGAAGTACATCCGGCATTCCTCACCGTTATTGGTCAGGGCGAGCGCGCACGTCTTGCGGCCCATGTCGAGCGATTGCAGCAGATCGAGCACGTTCATCTGCGCCAAACTGCCGCGCAGCACGGAATCAGCCGGCGCTTCGCGCGCCATCTTCTCCAGCGAGATTTTGTCCACCACCTTCTTGATTTTCGCCGCCGCTTCCTTGATAAAGAATGGTTTTGAGAGGAAGTCTTCAACGGTGTCCTGGACGGTTTTCAGCTTTTCGTTGACGTCGGCTTTGGCGGCCATCAGGATCACCGGAATCCCGGCAGTATTGGGACGGGACTTAAGTTTTTGCAGGAGTTGCAAACCATCCACGCCGCCCATTGCATAATCGGCCAGGATCAGGTCTGGCTTATCGTCAATGGCTTTTAAGAGAGCGTCTGCCCCGTCACTCAAGGTCTGAACCGTCGCGAATTGCGCGACGGCTACCCGTAACATCTCGAGAATCATTGGATTGTCGTCTACGATCAAGACCTTGACGTTGCTGGGCATGAAACCTGCTCTTACTCTAGATCTGGGACGCGCTTCCGCCGATACTCACCGCTCTTGCCGCCTGACTTGGTTTCCAGGACTACTTCCCGGATCACCATGCCTTTGTCCAGGGCCTTGCACATGTCGTAGACGGTGAGCGCGGCAACGCTGGCAGCTACCAGCGCCTCCATTTCCACTCCGGTCTGAGCAGTGGTGATGGCACGTGAGTGGATCTTTACGCCATTTTCGCACACACGGGTAGTCACATCAACGAAAGAGAGCGGCAACTGATGACACATAGGTATCAGTTCCGCCGTGCGCTTGGCAGCGGAAATGCCCGCGAACCTTGCGATCTCAAGAGGGTCCCCCTTCGGATTCCGGGGCAGCGCTTTCAGCACTTCGCTCGACATCTCTACAAACGCGCTGGCTTCCGCTTCACGCCGGGTCACATTCTTGGCTGAGACATCCACCATGGTGGCTTCGCCTCCGGCGCGATAATGAGAGAGTGTCCTTTTCCTGGCAGGCATCAGGGGACCAGAACTGAAACCATTTCTCCCGCCTCAAGCTGTTCCCTATCGGGCGGGACTACAAGATAACAATTTGCGTGTGCCATGGCCAGCATGTCACCCGATCCCTTCCACGGAACCACCTCAACTTGGGGATCGAACACTCCTGCGCTCAGAGTGGCAGGGAGAAAGCGCGTGAGTCCGGTCTTGGTCTTGAGCTGTGCCCCAAGCCGGGCTTTCGTGGTGGCCAGCCTTTCAGTTCGTGCTCCAGCCAGGGCCTGCATAACCGGTCTTGCAAAAAGGTCAAAGGTAACCATCACAGAAACCGGATTGCCCGGCAGCCCGAAGAATGGAATCTTCAGCCCACTTGCTTTGAGTTCGCCAAAGACCACCGGCCGTCCCGGTTGGATCTCCGCCCCTGTAAAGAAGAATGTCGCGCCCAGCTTTGCCAAGGCCGCTTCCACCAGATCAAATTTTCCCATGGAGACGCCGCCCGAAAGAAGCAGCATCTCAGAGTTTTCCAACCCGGCGCGGATCAGAGTAATCAGCTTGCGTTCTTCGTCGGGAGCAATGGGCAGGCGTACAGGCTTGCCCCCGTACTGTGTCACTTTGGCTTCCAGCGAATAGCTGTTGCTGTTTCGAATTTGCTGCGGACCGGGAGTTTGATCTACCTCAACCAGTTCGTCGCCCGTTGCGAGCACAGCGACCGACGGCTTCTTGTAGAGAGTCACATTCGCTTTTCCTACTGCGGCGAGCATCGCGATTTGAGCCGGACCGATCCGTGTTCCGCGGGAGAGCAACTCCTGCCCGGCTTTGGCCTCAGCGCCTTGAGCGACCACATTCTCGCCGCGCTTAACGGACCTCGCTACGCTCAACTTGTCACCATCACGGCTTACGTGCTCTACCATGACCACGGCGTCAGTTCCGGAAGGGACCGCCGCGCCGGTCATGATCTCAACTGCTTCACCTGAACTCACTGCGCCGGTGAACCTGCCGCCGGCCTTGATTTGGCCAATTACTTTTAACGTGGAAGGTAATCGCTCGAGATCAGCGGCGCGAACGGCATAGCCATCTCGCGTGGAGCGGAAAAGGGGGGAAAGTCGCGATCAGCCTTGACCGCTTCACCCAGCACTCGGCCCAAGGCATTACTGAGAAGAACTGTTTCAGTGCTGGGCGGCTCGAGTGCGCTGCAATACTGCCGAACTCGATCGCATGCCTGATCGAAGCTGAGAATTGCAGCGCTCTGAGGTTGGCTGGCCATCTCTCACCGGAAATGCGGTCAGGTGGTCTTGCTGGTTCAGCTTACTTCTTCTTTTTTCCGGATTTGTAGGTAGTTTCAATCTTGGCGCCAATATATTGCAGCATCTGCTTGGCGTCGTTGGCATGCGGTCCGTCCGGCTCGAGTTCCAGATATTTGTTGAGTGCTTCGGCTGTGCCGTCCGGGGCTTCCAGTTTGCCGTCTTTTCCTTGTTTGCTCTGCTGCATCATCAGCGAGCCTTTCAGAAAATAAGCATTCGCATTGTTAGGATCAGCAGTGATTGCCTGATCACACGCCGGAATTCCTTCCTGCGCGTTCCCGGAATTGTAGTTCACGACGCAAAGATTGTAGGCCGCCGGCCCTCCCGGCGAAGCCGCAGCCGCCTTCTTGAAGGCTTGGGCAGCCTCAGCGCTCTTATTCAGCTTCACGTAGCTGTTGCCTTCCTGAGTCAGCATGGAGGTGAGCGCCGCCTTCACTTTTACTGGATCGGTGGCAGGTTTTTGGGGGTCCGGCTTGGTGTTCTCCGCTGCCTGGATTCCTTTCTGGAAACTTTCCAGTGCTGCATCAAACTTGCCTAGATTGAATTCGGTACTGCCAAGGGCGTTGTAGTACTCGTAGTCGTTCGGGTCCGCGGCAACCAACTGCTGCAGTGGCTGTTCCGCGGCTTGCCAGTTCTTCTGGTTCATCGCGTCCTGCGCCTGCTTGATCAGCACATTCATGTTTTGTGCTTTGGCGTTATGGGCTTCAATGGCTTTGCGCTGCTCCTCGGTCATGCCGCCGCCAGCGCTGATCTCAAGTGCCAGATGCGCGAAGCCATCGTCTCCTGGTGTCACCGTCCGCTTTTCCGAGTAAATCTTTTCACCATTGGCCCCAAGCACATCAATCTCGTAATTTGCGATCCCAACGCCCACCATAGTGAAGGTGCCGTCGCTTCCAGCCTTGATCTTGTACTTCTGCCCGTTATCCATCCTGGTCATCACGATCTGCGCACCGGGAACCGGTTTGCCGGCCTGGGTGACAGTTCCTTTCACCGTAGCGGTCTGCGGCCACGCGACAACTGCACTCAAGGCAAACAACAATGCCATCAGAACGAATCTTGTTTGTGTCTTCATACTTTGCCTCCGGCTTGAACTTGGCTCCTGAACAACTGCTCCATATAGGGTACCGGATCAGGTGCGCCCGCTTCCGCAAACGCCCGCATCCGCAACACACAACTTTCACAAATCCCGCAGGCTCGATCTTCGCGGCTGTAGCAGGACCAGGTCAGCTCCAGCGGAGCATTCAATTCCAGCCCCAGCTTCACAATCTCGGCCTTGGAAAGATTGATGAGCGGCGTGACGACCTCAATGTTGCCCTCGCGCGTTCCCTGGCGCACCAGCTCATTGAATGCTTCGTAATAGGACGGCCTACAATCCGGATAGCCTGAGCTGTCCTGCGCCACGGCTCCGATGTAAATCTTCGCTGCGCCGTCAACTTCCGCCCAACTCACCGCCGCCGATAGAAAATGGGCGTTGCGGAACGGAACGTAGGTGACCGGGACCTTCCCGTGGCCAATCTCCTCGCGCGCCACCGGCACTGCGATTTCTGTATCGGTCAGCGCGGAACCCCCGATAATCGCCAGCGCTTCATTCGTCAACGCCAGACGGCGTTCAATACCCAGCCGGTCGCAAATACGCTCGAACGCATGTCGCTCCCGGTGCTCGGTGCGCTGTCCGTAGCTAATGTGGAGAGCCGCAGCATCGGTGTCCCGGGCCGCCAGCGCCGCACAGACACACGAATCCATGCCTCCACTCAGCAGAACAATAGATTTTGGCTTTTTACCTATGGTCACAAAAACCCTGAGCTCGCACTTGCCGGTTTCAAATTCGATGGCGCAGCAAACAGAATAGCTGCCCTGGGCGTGCAGAGAATTATCTCAAAATCCTCCACGAACACCCCTCTAGACGCCTTTCATCGCCGGTTCCCAGATAAATTTGTGGATCTGAAGCCCAAGCCGGACGTTGAGATTGTCCGCGAGAATCCACGCAGCCAGGCAGCACGGATCGAGATGGCAATTCGTGCTGTCACGTTCCGCGCTCGGAATTTTACGAAAGGCCGGCGAGAAGATTACGCTGTTTACTTTCTCCTCTAACCCGTGTTGGCGGGTAAAGTCGCGTGCAAACTCGTAGTCGTTGCGGTCCATCAACACAAATTTGACTTCATCTTTCGGTGTTAACGTCTCCAGGTTGCTCATGCGGAAGGAACCGCCTTCTCCCGAGCCTGGGCACTTCACATCTACAATTTTGTGTACCGCTTTCGGCACTCTCTCCAGAGGACGCTCGCCGCTGGTTTCGAGCAATAACGTAAAGCCGCGGTGAAGCAGGCGCTCCATGAGCGGCGCCAGTTCCCGCTCCTGCAACATCGGTTCGCCTCCGGTAAACTCCAGCAGACCTCCGCTGCTCAGGCGCAGGACCTCACCTTCCACCTCATCCGCCGTCAACTTCTTTCCGCCGCTGAAGGTGTACTCGCTGTCACACCAGACGCAGCGCAGATTGCAGGTCGCCAGGCGCACGAAAATGCACGGCACCCCGGCGAACGATGACTCGCCCTGAATGGAACGGTAGATCTCAATAATCTGCATTCGAGAAGAGGAGCATAACTACTCCGTATAGAGCGCGGTCGTAGCGTCAGTCTCCCAGATGGTAACGTCTTTCACGTTCACCCGGCCGCTCGTCACAGTCTTGAGCCGCGTATTCGCCTGCTCATAGAAGTAGCGCGCGAGATTTTCCGCTGATGGATTCAACACCGTGAAGGGCTCAATCTCATTCAGCATCTGGTGGTCGAGCCGGTCAATCACTCGCTTCATGACTTCCTTCAGATCTTTGAAATCGAGCAGCAGGCCGGCCTTGTCCAGTTCAGCGCCGCGCAGCGTCACACGGACTTTGTAGTTGTGCCCGTGCGGGTTCTCGCACTTGCCCCGATAATTCCGGAGATAGTGCCCCGCCGCAAACGAATCTTCTACTGTGACCTCGTACATGGGTCTCCCTGACGCTCTCGCGCTCAATGCCTGACTGCTTATTGTAAATGCTGGGTTTCAGGAAGGGCCAATGTGGGTCAGCGGGTTCGCGCCAACAAAGAAAGTCTCAACCGCCGTCAGATCGTCAGTTTTTTGGTACGGCGGCAGGCTGTCGAGAAATACCTTTCCGTACCGCTGCTTTGTGATGCGGTTATCGAGCAGGGCCAGAACGCCGCGATCTTTCACCGAACGAATCAACCGCCCAAAGCCTTGCTTTAGCGCAATCACCGCGGCCGGGACCTGGTATTCAAAGAAAGCGCTTCCACCCGCCGCATCAATGGCCCTGATGCGCGAAGCCACAACCGGATCGTTCGGTACAGCAAACGGTAGGCGGTCAATGATCACGCAGCTTAACTGCTCTCCCTGCACATCCACTCCCTGCCAGAACGACGAAGTCGCGAACAGCACTGCATTAGGCGTCAGCCGAAACTCTTCCAGCAATGCGGTTTTGGGAGCCGTCCCTTGCAACAACATCGGAAACGGAAGTTCTCCCAGCAGGCGATCGTGTATGTCATTCATCTGAGCGTAGCTGGTGAACAGGCAGAAAGCGCGTCCCTGCGTAATCTCCAGCAGCCGGCGGATCTTCTCCGCAGCATCTCGCGCGAATGCGGGCGAGCGTGGATCGGGCATCTCCGGCGGGATGTAAAGAACGGCTTGCTTCGCGTAGTCGAAATGCGAAGGAACAGTCATCTCCCGCGCATGATCCAGCCCTACACGGCCCCGAATGTATTCAAAATTCCCGCGCTGAGGAGCGCCGGCGACTGCAAGCGTCGCCGAAGTCAAGATAGCGGTGTCAACCTTGTCAAACAGCGTCTGCTTCAGGATCTGCGAGACATCAATTGGTGTGGCCTGAAGAATCACATGCGCCTGGCCGCCTCGTCCACGGCGGCCTTCACCCCGATATTCGATCCAGAACACCGTGTTCTTGTCGTCTGACTCCATAATGAAGGCAAGCTGCGCCTTCAGCTCCTGCACCCGACGTCCGAAGTTGAAGACCTCATCCGGCTTCTTCGGCAGCAGTTCCAGTTGCGAGAACACATGCTCCAGCGTCTTCATAACTGCGTCGTAATCGTTACCGTTCTTCATCAGGAAAGCTTCGCGATTGCCGAAAGCAAAGCGTCCTTCTCCTGACGGCAGCATGCCGAAGAAGAACCGTGCCTTCTCCCGCAATCGCGCCAGCGCCTGAATTAGCCCGGCGGAGATCGCCTGCTTCTGCTGAAGAGTGGCTTCCATATCGCGCGCCAGCTCTTCAAACCTCAGATTACTCACGCTCACGCCGAAGTAGCCGCCGGCAACATCTTCGAGTTCGTGGGCTTCATCGAAGATCACCGCGCCGAACTCAGGAAGAATTCCCGTATCGGGCCCACCGCTCTGGCGCAACGCGAGATCAGCAAAAAACAGATGGTGGTTAACGATGATGATGTCGCTTTCCACCGCCCGCCGGTGCATCTCCGTGATAAAGCAACGTTCCCATTGAGCGCATTTCTGTCCGGTGCAGCGCTCGGTGCGCGCATCCAGCTTCTGCCAGAGCTGGTTGTTGTCAGGCAATCCCTTAAGCTGGGCCTTGTCTCCTGTTTCCGTCAGCTTTTCCCATTCCGCGATCTGGCGATACCACTCAATCTCCTGCAAACCGTTCAGCACCGGCTGTTCAGTAAGGTCATACAGCTTTTGGCGGCAGAGATAGTTGGCACGGCCCTTCATGTAGCAGACCCGCAGCGGTCCCAGGTGCTGCTCTAAGAACGGAATATCCTTAAAGAAGAGTTGCTCTTGAAGATTCTTGGTTCCGGTGGAAATAATTACGCGCTGGCCACTGCGAATTACCGGAACCAGATAGGCCAGTGTTTTCCCGGTGCCGGTACCGGCCTCCACAATCAGGTGGCGCCGCTCTTTCAGGGCTTTCTCAACTGCGTCAGCCATCTGAAGCTGCCCGCGGCGAAATTCATAGTTCGGATGGGCCTGGCTTAGCAGCCCTCCCGGTGCAAAGAACTGATGCAGCGTGGGGACACGCCGCTCAAAAGCGTTGGTTTCAGGGTGCGAGGCAGAGGCCATGGCGAGAACAGTTGCATCTTATGATAGCTTCAAATCCACACTCAGAATTTCAAATTTAAAAATTTCAAATTTAAAATTCGTACAGCGCTGTGACTATCATGTTCCCAAGCCGTATTCCCACTCTCGCCATCGTCGGTCGTCCGAACGTGGGCAAATCTACGCTGTTCAACCGGCTGATCGGCTCCAGGCGCGCAATTGTGGGCGACGAGCCAGGGATCACCCGCGACCGTCTTTACAGCCAGACCACGTGGAATGGCCGGCAATTGCGGATTGTGGATACCGGCGGCATTATTCCTGACGAAAAGGAACTCATTCCTACCGAGGTCTTCCGCCAGGCCAAGGTCGCGTTGGACGAAGCCGACGCCATTGTCATGGTGGTGGACGTTCGCACCGAACTGACGGCGCCGGATATGGAACTGGCACGGCTGTTGCAGCGGCTCAGCAAGCCGCTCTTTCTCGCCGTGAACAAAGTAGATTCACTCAAGCTCGAAGCCGAGGCCGAAAATTTCCGCACCCTCGGCCTCCAACGTCTATTTCCCATTTCCGCCGAGCACGGCACCGGCACCGCCGAACTGCTGGAAGCTGTTCTGCACCTGATTCCTGAAGAGCCGCGCAAACCGGAAGTCCCCAATGCGGCGCAAGAAACAGAGTCGCCGCAAGAAGAGACAGCTCCACAAGAGACGAGGGTCGCTATCATCGGCCATCCCAACGTCGGCAAGTCCACTTTGCTCAACGCGCTCACCGGCACAGGACGCGCCATCGTCTCGCCTGTCGCCGGCACCACACGCGACGCCGTGGATGAACTTCTGGAAAAAGACGGCCGGCGCTATCGCTTCATTGATACGGCCGGCATCCGCCGCAAGGGCAAGACGCACTTAATGGCGGAGAAGCTCTCGGTGGTGATGGCGCGCAAGCACCTGGAGGCAGCAGACGTGGCCCTGCTGGTGATTGATGCTGTCGAAGGCGTAAATGCGCTTGATGCAACCATCGGTGGCTACGCGCATGAGAGCGGCCGCTCCGTAATTATTGTCGTCAACAAATGGGACATGGTTCCTTCAGCCGACCGCGCCATCTACGAACAGCAGGTGCGCCGCGCGCTCAAGTTCCTGGATTATGCGCCGATGGTTTTTATTTCGGCTACGAGCGGAAAAAATCTGGATAAGCTGTTCAAGGCGCTCGAACTGGTTGCTTCCGAGCGGCGCAAGCGCATCAGCACCTCGCAGATGAACCGCTTCATTGAATCGGTGGATTTTGAACGCGCCTCTGTGCCCCATCGCCAGAAGGTGCGGATTTATTACATGACCCAGGCGCAGGTCTCGCCGCCAACGTTCGTTATTTTCACAGACAAAGATGTGAAGCTCCACTTTTCCTACGAACGCTTTCTTCAGAACGAGATCAGAAAAGCTTTCGGGTTCGTCGGCAGCCCGATCTGGATCAAGAACCGTGCCCGCAAGAAGGTTGAACTGGGACCGAGGAAGAAGGTTAAGAGGCGGTTTTCAGACCGATGAGAATTGCGGTCGGATCGCAACCTCCTCCAGCCATTTGCTCATTTCGCTCAGCGCCTGGTCGCAAACCATCTTGTGGCGCAGCTTCTTATCACGCACGCGGCGGTGCGCAACTTCGTCCAATTGCGGCAGCAAATCGAATGTGATATTTGCAGGCTGGAAGTTCTTGGCGCGAGCGTGACAAAGATAGTGAACCAGGGAGCCAATCGCCGTCTCCCGCGGCGGTGCTACGGCGGCGAATCCATGCGCGATTCGCGCCACGTGGATGCCCACCAGCAACCCCATGGCGATAGATTCGGTATAACCTTCGACGCCGGAAATCTGGCCGGCGAAAAAGACCCTGGGATGTTGCTTCAGATTCAGCAACTTAGTCAGAAGCGAGGGCGCATTGATGTAGGTGTTGCGATGAATCTGCCCGAAGCGCAGGAATTTTGCATTCTCCAAGCCGGGAATCAGCCGTAGCACACGCGTCTGCTCTCCGTATTTCAAGTGGTTCTGGAATCCAACCAGATTGTAAGAGCCGGCCCGAAGGTCCTCTCTGCGGAGTTGCACCACGGCATAGGGCCGTTTTCCCGTGCCTGGATCGTCCAGGCCCACCGGCTTCATCGGGCCAAAACGCAACGTGTCGCGCCCTCGGCGCGCGATCTCCTCAATGGGAAGACAGCCTTCAAAGTAGTTCAGGCGCTCCCAATCGTGCCCTTCAACCGATTGCGCGGCGATTAACGCATCGTAAAACCTTTCGTATTCCTCTTTCGTGAACGGGCAATTGATGTAGTCTGCTGTGCCTTTGCCATAGCGCGCGGCAAAATACACGCGCGACATGTCAATGGAATCTGCCTCAACAATGGGACTTATGGAGTCGTAGAAATAGAGGTGATCGTTGCCGGAAAGCCGCTCAATTTCGCGCGACAGAGCGTCCGACGTAAGCGGTCCGGTGGCGATCACTGTCATCCCGTCGCTCTCGTCAATGCTCGTAACTTCCTCGCGCACTACCTTGATGAGTGGTTCAGCCTCGATCGTCTCCGTCACGCGGGCAGCAAAGAGATCTCGGTCCACAGCCAGGGCATGTCCTGCGGGAACCGATGTTTCCTGCGCCAGTTTCAGCAGCACGGAACCGGCCCGCCGCATCTCCTCCTTCAGCAGCCAGGGAGCGGTATTCTCGCTTTCCGATTTAAGCGAATTCGAGCAAACCAGCTCGGCGAACTTGCCTGTCTGGTGCGCCGGCGTGGACTTTTTCGGGCGCATTTCGTAAAGCTCGACCGCGATTCCCTGGCGCGCGCATTGCCAAGCGGCCTCGCATCCGGCCAGTCCCGCGCCAATGATCCTGATGGTCACTTTGTCGTCTGAGCCGTGTCCTTGCCCGTCTCGGCAAGTTGCAGAAGACCGTCGCCGGTGAGCAGCATGGTTTCCCACTCGCCCAGAATGGTCGCGCCGAGCGAGTCATAGAACTTGAGCGCCGGTTCGTTCCACTCCAGCACCATCCAGCGGATGCCGTAGCAGTTCTCCTGGACCGCAACCTGCGCCAGATGCTGGAGCAATGCCTTGCCAATCCCTTTCCCGCGCATCTCGGTCAAGACGAACAGATCTTCCAAATACAGTCCTGGCTGTCCGCGCCAAGTGGAGTAGTTGTATAAGAAGAAAGCGAATCCGGCTGGACGGCCGTCCCACTCGGCGATGATGCAGCGGTACTTGGGTTGCGGACCAAATCCGTCGCGCCGAAGGTCTTCTTCTGTCGCGACAACGGCGTTGGGCTCGCGCTCATATTCCGCCAGATGCCGGATGAACTGCAGCACAAGCGGAATATCAGCCTCTGTTGCTTTGCGAATGGAGAGCATGGAAACTGCCTTGAGTGATTGTCGCCGATGAGCGGCGGCAAAGGCAAAACACGATTCAGCCGCGAAGGGACACGAAGGATTGGGGAAACGGATTCTGTAACTGCTACGGAAACAGCGTGCAAGACGTAATCAATATCGGAACAGGTAGGAGATCTTCACAAATACCTGCCGCCCATCGTTGATGAATCCATTGCGGGTGCGCTGCAGGCCGTCAAAATCTTGGCCTGGAGTGCAGGGCTCGCCGCTGCACACTCGCTCTAGCAGAGCAGGAAAATGAAGGCCAGTTGTCGAGCGGTTGGCACGCATCTTCTCCGGCAGATCAGATTGCCCAGATTCAAAAACTTAGACTCCTCGCCAGAGAGAAGGTTAGAAAGGGATGAACAAAGCCTAGTGAAGAAGTGCATCTCCGGGAACGAGGTAATCGCCCTGAGATCAACCAGCCGGGAAGTATTTAGCAGTTAGTACTTAGCCAGAAACACAGGAGAGACTGCATGCGCTCAGAATAGCCCGTCCTGCCGGCCGTAGCGGATGCCGAAATGTTCATAGGCCAGGCGAGTTGCCATGCGTCCGCGAGGAGTGCGATCGAGAAACCCAATCTGCATCAGGAACGGCTCATAAATTTCTTCCAGGGCTTCCGTTTCTTCAGACAGCGCCGCCGCCAGGGTCCCCAGCCCCACCGGGCCGCCATTGTATTTCTGGATGATGGTCAGCAGCAGCCGGCGATCAATCTCGTCGAAGCCGTGTTTGTCCACTTCGAGCATTTCCAGCGCCGCCTGGGCGGTTGCTTTATCAATCCGGCCCTGGCCGCGCACCTGGGCAAAGTCGCGCACCCGGCGCAGCAAGCGGTTGGCAATGCGAGGCGTTCCGCGCGCGCGTCCCGCCAGTTCCTGCGCTCCTTCGTCGTCAATCTGCACGCCAAGAATTTCCGCCGAACGCTCGATGATGAACTTGAGCTCGTCAGTGTTGTAGAACTCCAGGCGCAGCAGAATTCCGAAACGCGAGCGCAGCGGCGCCGAAAGCAGCCCGGCGCGCGTAGTGGCAGCGACGAAGGTAAACGGGCTCACGTCAATAGTGTGCGTGCGCGCCGATGGTCCCTGGCCAATGATGATGTCGAGCTTGTAATCTTCAAGCGCGGAATACAGGATCTCTTCCAGCGCCGGCTGAAGGCGGTGGACTTCGTCGAAAAAGAGCACCTGACGTTCGGTGAGGTTGGTCAGAACGGCTGTGAGATCGCCTTTGATCTGGATGGCTGGTCCCGCGGTCTGCTGGCAGGGTACGCTCATCTCATTGGCGATGATGGTGGCTAGAGTAGTTTTGCCTAAGCCCGGAGGGCCCGAAAGCAGAACGTGGTCCAGGGCCTCGCCGCGTGAGCGAGCGGCTTCAATAGCCACAGATAGGTTCTCTTTAACTTTGTTCTGGCCGATGAATTCCCGCAGAAGCCGCGGGCGCAATTTGAGCTCAAAAGAAGCATCATCTTCCGCCTGAACTGCGGAAACCAGCCGTTCCCGGGTAAGGGCCTTGTCTGCGGCAGCCATGATGGCGATGGTAGAGCGAATCGAAGAAAAAGACCAGATGGAATCGAAAGCTCAACAGACGTGAATCGCAGCTCGGCGTCTCTAACACGTCAATCTGGCGGAGGCTGGCCCATGTACTGACCCAAAACGCTCAGATCGGGTCCCAGCAGCACATATCCGGCCAGAGTTGGCGAGCCGTTGCGACGCAGCCGCGTAATCGAGGCGAAGCGTAGATCTTCAAATTGCACCAGAAATTCCTTTTCGTGCGGACGCCCGATGGTTTCCACCAGCGGATACTGTGCCCAGTCGAGGTAAACCCGGCCCAGGCTTGACCGTTTGGCAGCCAGCGTCGCGGGCGTTTCTTCCGGCTTATACCTGACAACAGGTGCCTCTTGTGAATCGAATGTGCCGGAAAGAGAGTTGACCGTGAGCATTTCGAAGAAGTCGCGCGTCTCAACCACTCCATTCCAGGAAAACAGATTCAGGGGATTGGGATAAGCCGACACCCGCAGCGGATCTTCATTCCTATACGTCACGGAAGTCAGCGCATCAACAGCGCGGCCATGCTCGACCCATCTTACAAAGATCAGAACGCTGAGACAGACCAGGGCCGCGATGGCCCCACCTCGTCCGCGGAACCGCGACCTTCTTTCGCCAATTTCTTCCGTCACAAGGCTGATCAACCCGGGCAGGAAAAGCCCGCAGAGCAACGCGATCAACATCAGGGGATCAATAATGAAAACCAGATCAGCGGAATACCACTTGGGATAAAAGGGCGAGAAAGGACGCACTCCGTAGTTGTTGGTGAAGTCTTGAAAAATATGGACCAGGACTGCGAGCATGGAATAGAGAAAGAGCAGTTTCCACCTGGGGGCCTGCGCCGGCATGCGACCGCGCCGCTTCATCAGACAATAAATTCCGTAGACCAGCGCGACGCTGGCGCCGGCCATCACCGGCACACCGAGGAGCGTATGAGTGAAGCCGCGATGATGAGCGAACCCGGTTACCGATCCCCGGAAGTAAGCAACAATATCAATGTCCGGAGATTCGGCGGCGAGTGTAAGCGTCAAAGTGGCCAGGGCGGTGGTGCGATTCAGCCCGGCCCGGCTCAAACAGGCTCCAGTAAGGAAATGCGTGACAGGTTCCAATGAGTGGCTCGCAGAGAAACCAGAGATTCTAAATGGAAGCAGGCCTTTGCGGCGGCATCAGGAGAGGAAATGCCTCTTGCGCAATGGAAAGCTCAGCGGGGGCACGGCCCAATAGCTCTCCATCAGCCTGCGCGTGAATGTTAGCTGAGACACTCTCCGTGGGTGTGCAGCGCAACCAGTGGGACTCAACGACTGCCACCTGCGGCACCTTCCAGTTCATGCCGCTAGCGAGGCTGGCAAAATAGTTCAGGAAGTGCCGCACCTTATCTGTGCGAAACAGCAGCAGACGATAGCTTGGCTGGAGCAACGACGAGCCCAGCTTGACCAGACGCAACAGCCCGGGAAAGCGCTGCGCGCGGATGGCCATCACCAGTGATACCTGCTCCTCTGCGCGCTTGCCATTTCCATCGTCCCATTCAACTTGAAACATGGGATAGCTGCCCTGAACAGTCATGCGGGCCATCTCCAGAAAATAAGCGTTGCGGCCCCAGCGTTCCTTGCTTTCGACCGCCGTGCGGTACATGAGCTCAGCGTCGGATCCCACGCCCGCGGCTACGATGAAATAGCG
>JAICYU010000016.1 GCA_025934025.1 Terriglobales bacterium | reverse complement strand
TGCATGATGTGCTTGCGCGAAAGGCCTTTCTGGTTGGGATCGTCGCCCAGCGGAAAGAAAACTTTCGTGGCAATCACCAGCTTGTCGCGCGAAGGGCCAAAATCCTTGAGCGCCCGGCCCAGCACCTCTTCGCTGCGGCCCAGCGAGTACATGTCAGCCGTATCGAAGAAGTTGATGCCAAGTTCCAGCGCACGCTTCAGGAAAGGCCGTCCTTCTTCCTCTTCCAGCACCCATTCACGCCACTGCTTTGTGCCATAGGTCATGCAGCCGAGGCAGATGCGCGAGACTTTTGTGCCGGTGCTGCCGAGATTGGTGTATTCCATTGCGGAAGCCCTCACGAACAAACCTTCTAGAATACTCGTCGCTCAGCGGTACGCGATGATGAACATTCTCCGGTAGGGGAACAGCGTCCTGCCCTGATCGTCAAGCGGGTAGGCCTGCTCAAGTTCCGCCAGGCACATTTCTTCAAATTGCTGCCGCTGCGCGTCGTCAGGGAGGCGTTCTAAATAAGGTCGCAGGGCGGTACTGCGCAGCCATTCGAGTACCGCTAGCGGGCCGTCCACAATCTGCAAGTACTCGGTTTCCCAGATGTTTAGCCGTGCGGCAAGCTTCCGCAGCTCCTGGTAATAGAAGCCGGCTGGCTGAACAAACGTGCTCGCGCGCGCGCCTTCAAGAGCAGACGACCAGTGCGCATCTTCCGAAACTTTCTTCATGGCCCGAGTAGCGGGGGAGCTCAAATTATGGGGCATCTGGACGGCCAGGGCGCCTCCTGGAGCAACGCTTCCCAGCAGACGCGGAAAGAGTGAGCCGTGGTCAGCCACCCAATGCAGGGCTGCATTGCTGAAGATCAGGTTGTAAGCCCCGGCGGGCTGCCAGTCCTCAATTCTGCTCTCGATCCAATGCCATTCCGGATGGCTGTCCTGCGCCTGTCGCAGCATGGCGGGTGAGCTATCCAGGCCGCTGATCTGGGCGTCTGGCCAGCGCTGCTGCAGCCGTTCTGTGCTCGTGCCGGTTCCGCAGCCCAGATCAATGATGCGTTGGGGATTTTCAAGCTGAAGCTGAGCAATCAGGTCGGCAGCCGGTCGCCCCCGCTGATCGGAAAATTTCAGGTAGAGTTGTGGATTCCAGTCAGGCATGGCTAAAGCACAACAAACTGTAACCTTCGTGGAAACAATGGTCTAGCGCTTGGCGGCTTCGGTGGGTTCGGCTGGCTGGTCATCGTCCATCGCAGGCAGCTCATAAAGGGTGAGCCGCTCGAAGGTAAAAGTTCTGGACACCGCGTGCAGCAGCTCAAACACTACTTCATCCTGACACTTGGAGCAGCGTGGGAACACGTTTTCGCGGAAAAGAGTGACTTCGTGCGGCAAACGATGTGCGGTATGGAAAACCCGATAGATTCCGCTCTCCGGAACCGTGGCCCCCGTTTTAAAAACTGACCGGGCGCTCATGTGGGCCCGATGATAACAGACCTTGAAGATTAGAAAACTATAAAAATGGAGTTACGGAACAAGACTTAACACGTAGCAACGATTATCCGGCCACAACCTTCAGGCCGCCTTGGGGTGGGTACTCTTCGAGAATGTCGGTTTCACGGAAAGGAAGCACCATTCCCCGCGAGGCCCGGACCGAGACAAATCGTACGGCGTCTCCGCACTGCTTGCAGCGGGGAAAGCGCGTTCCTCCAGTGAGCGTGGCATGATGCATCATGCGGTGCTTGTCATGCTCGATTCGGTAAATTCCGCTTTGTGGAACTTTATCTCCTGGCCTGAACTGTTCCTCTTTCACCTGGGCCCCCGGCACATACACCTTTAGCGTATGGATAGATGCAGCTCACGACAAGGCTGGTTGCTTGGAGCCGACGAAGCCTCTCGTGCCGGAGGTCAGTTTGAGGACCGGCTGCGTCCCGCCTTCGATTTTCAAGCTTCGGTTCATGTATCCTTGTCCTCACATATTTCTTTGTTTGCAATCTTGGAGAACTCATGACAGCAAGGTTTTTGCTGGCCCTCGCCCTGCTCACCGGGGTTACGGGATGTGCCAGCAGTCACGCAATTTTTCTCTACGCAACCGGAGCTGGAACCAATGAAGTGTTCGGCTTTCAGGTCCACACGGATGGTCATATCACGGCATTGGGACAGCCCACCTTTCCTACGGGGTCGAACCCGGTTGCCATGGCGGTCCATCCGCCAGGCGACTTCTTTTATATCGCGAATTTTTCCGGGAACAATCTCACGCTGCTCAATATCAACAAAGGCAATGGCGAACTTACCGTTCCGCCCACCAATGCTGCTCTGCCGCCGTCGCCTCTTGCTCCCCCAAATATTTTCACTACAGGCGCAGGGCCGGCGGCGATTGTTATGGCTCCCAATGCTCCTCATGTTTACGTGCTGAACCAGACTTCGGGCGATATTTCCGCGTTTCTTCTGGATCCGACGAACGGTAATCTTTCATTGATCACGAACCCTCCAGGGAATGGTGCAGGCGCGACGACGTCCTACGGCAGCTTCACTGCTCCCAGTTCGATGGCGATTACACCTCAAGGAGACTTTCTTTTCGTCAGTAGCCCTTCGCAGGCTGCCATCTTTGCCTTTGCCGTGAACAGTAACGACGGATCGCTGGCGCCGGTTGCCGGTTCGCCGTTTGCTGTTGGAGCGAACTCGACCCCGACCGGTCTGGCAGTTCATCCCTCCGGCCATTTCCTCTATGTCGCTGATGGAGCACACAATGCGGTGCTGGCCTTTTCCGTGCAGAATGGGGCATTAGCTCCAATCAGCGGCTCGCCATTTGCGGCGGGCACACAACCTTCCGCTCTCACCACTGATCCTGCGGGAACCGAGCTCTTTGTGGCGAATGCCGGCTCGAATGACGTTTCAGCCTTCGTGATTGACTCGAACTCCGGCGCGATTGGCCAGATTGCCGGTTCGCCATTTGCAACCGGTGGACGCGGTCCGGGGTTTATCGCATCAACCGGCGCGTTTGTTTATGTTGCAGACCAAACCACGAACGATATCGCGGCATTCGCGATTGTGAGCAAAGGCGAACTGACAACAGTGACCGGCTCTCCATTCAGTGTGCCGGTTTCGCCTGCTTGGATCAGCCTCGCAGAGGAATAGCCAATCGGCGCCCGCGGATCATCGAGAGGCCGATACAAGCGCAATTTCAAATACAGTGCCATTACCGCTAGCTTCATCGGCGGGCAGAAACGTGAATCTCACCGGATCAGTTTGATCCGCCTTGGAATCTAGATCAACAAACTCCACTCCCAGACCACTCGAAGTGGATGCTGTTTCTTTGAAAGTTCCATCATCGCTACACGTCCAACGCAGCCTGAACGGTGCAGCCTTGACGATTCGCAGTACTGAACCCGCTTTCATACGCCGGATCTGGCGGTTCAGTCGCCACACCTCCAGGTCTTTGCGGCCACGCTGATTCATGTAACGATCAGCGACAGGCGGAAACAGATCGAAGACCTGGCCGTCTGAGACAGAGCGAAGCAACTTGATGTATTCGGCATGCGCCCACATCAGTGGCGTGGCGGAGCCCGCGGGACGGCCAAGAAACATGAATGCCTCGGGAATATCGGGCGCGTCCCAGACCTGCTCGGGAAGCATGCCGCCCTGCGTCGCGAACTTCTCCATGGTGGCGATCAGCGGTCCTACATTTCTTCCCGCCGCCAATTCGTAATGCGCGCGTTCCCCGGTCAGCAAAGGCCACGCGCGTCCAATCCCCCAACCCTGAAAAGGCGCGCCATCAGCATGCGGACCATATCCATCGTGGTTGTAGCGGCGCCACACGGGACCAAACGGAGTTTCAATCTTCAAGGACTCGTCCACCACGCGAAGCGAATCTTCCATCAGCGGGGTGCCCGCTTTGCGCACGCCGTAACGGACCAGTTCCAGAAATCCTGCATCCACAATCTGCTTCGCGGGGAACCGGCACTGAGTGCCAGGAGGGCAGTTTGCCAGCGTTAGCTCCGCCGTGTTCGGGTCTGCTTCGGGAGAAACGTCATGCACATCAATGGGCAGAATGCGGATGTAATGCCGCGAAATCCCCGGCGCAAGCGATCCTTGGGTGGTTACGGTCCACCGCTCGATATTGGATTCCAGAAAATCTGCATGATCTTCCATGAAGCGAGCCGCGTCATTCTCGTTTCGCGAACGCGCGAAATCTGCGGCGCAGATGAACGCCGCAATGGTGGCGGCAAGCGTTGAAGGCGAGTAACCGCTGGCCTCTTCCCAGCGGTCCTGCTGGGTGACAGGCCCAAACTGGACCAGATACCTCATCGCCGCTTTGATCATCGGGTAAGGGTCGAATTTCTCGAGCGCTCCGGCTTTCCACAATCGCCAAGCCAGCATGACAGGAAATGCCACTTCATCGAGCTGGATTCCTTTCCAGTACGGCGTGCCGTCAATCCAGAAGTTTTGCGGAAATCCGCCGTCGGGCTGCTGCGAGCAGGCCAGATAGACTAAAGCGCGGAGCGGCGTCACCTTATCTCCCGAAGCAAGCAGCGCGGTAGCGCTGTTGACCATGTCACGGACCCAGACCAGGTGATAACCGCCAAGGTCGTCATCGCCCATTACGTCTCCAAAGGGGATGGTTGCGGAGGCAATCAGCGCGCCGGCAAACGTTTTGTCTTCATGCGAAAGCAGGAGCGTTCGGCTGGTGCGGTAAAGTTCTCCCCCATCGGCGCTGACGTGCTCAAGGCGGTGCAGCGTATCCGTCATGCGCTGCCACTGATCAATAAAGCGACTGCGGTGCTGCTCGAAGGGAATCGCCAACGACTGATTCAGTACGGCGGTTGCTGCATGCAGGCTGTCGCCGAATGCGATTGCGACCGTGACCTCATTGCCCCGCGAAAGATCAACCTCTCCCATCATGGCGACGTTGCCGTTCTCGGCGCGATCAAACTCCCAATCCATGCGGAAGTTGTCTTTCAAGTCCTGCCAGCCGTCGCTTGCGCCCACAAAGCCGCAAGACGCTTTCGTGAATCCGCCGGCGCAGCCCATAGCAAGATAGGTGCGCTCTTTCGAGGCAATCAGCACCTGCTGCCCGGCAACGTTCATCTTCATGGCGGAATTGTTCCAGCCGCCAACATTGATGTGTGGAGCGACAAGGAAGTACAGATGCAACTTGTTCTCCCAACCCGGCGAAGGAAAGAATTCAGCATTGATGAGAACGCCGGCCTGGTGCGGGTCGCAGATTACATCTTTTTCGATCCGGTAGCGGCCTGCTGGATCCGCGGTGGTTACGTGATATCCCAAGGTGTGCGTTTCCAGCCGCGCCGTTTTGTGCGTCATGTCACGCTTTTCTTCGTGAAAAAAAGTGTGGCCATCGCTCACCAGGAATTGCGCGTCGCGGATCTGCGGGCGATCAATGGTGGGATAGTAGATTTCGGTGACTATGCCGAGCGCGAGGGTGAACCAGACGCGGCTCGATGTGGAGTAGGCGGTTCCCACTCCGTCTTTGGTGCTGGTGGTCCAAGTGGGTGGAATTCCTGGCTGTCCAAAAGCGCCGAGCGGTTGATCTGGCATGCTGGCTAAAAGATACGGTGTTCCGGAGAAAGAGGCAAAGCTCACATTCTGCTCCAGCCCGCGAAAGGCAGGGTGCGGGCGATCAGTGCCACGTTTGAAATACGCGGACATCTGCAAGGGTCAGCACAAACCCAAACGTGGAAGTGAAGAGCTAATGGCTCAGAGCCAGCTGCTCCGTCAGAAGATTTCCTCTCCTGCTCGGAGCAACCAGCTCTTTTGAATCCGTTCCTCGTCGCGCATGAAAGCGTGCATGAGCACGACCGTCATTCGCCTTTGTCTACGCTGGTACCCCACATTACACTGGTGCCCCACATCACGCTGGTAGCGTCTTGTCCGCTGGTACCCCACATGACGCTGGTACCCCACATCACGCTGTTGCTCCAGATGGTGGCAAATCCGGAAGAGGTGTTCGTCCCCCACATCACCGAATCTCCCCACAATCCTGACGTTCCCCACATCACGGAAGAGCCACCGGGTGTGGACGTGCCCCACATCACAGAGGTTCCCCACATAACTGAGCTGCCGCCCAGGAACTGTGAATTGCCCCAGACCGCCGGTCCCGACCACGCCTGCGAGGTACCCCATACGGCTGATGGATCGCTGCTGAGGTAAACGTTCCCAGTGTTGGAGTTGTAGGCCGCGGTGGGCGACATTGCCGAGCGGGTGCTCAAGTCAGTACTGGCCAACGCTGCAGCCAGATCAAGATACCCGGCGCCGACGGTGAAAATGTCGTACTCAGCGGTATAAGTCGCGCCGCTGGCAGGATCGTACACGCTGCTGCTCTGCGGAAATGCTTTGGAGGCGGTCTTCATCAACCGCGCTTTTACCTGATCAGGCGTGAGCGTGGGATGTGCCTGAAGCAGGTCAGCCACTGCGCCGCTCACCACCCCAGCGGCCATACTGGTGCCGCTCAGGCTGAAATAAGTCCTGGAGGGCGCTGACGATCCACCCCAGACATAGTCACTGTACGGAACCAAATTGCTGGTTTCAGTGTTGTATAGCGTGGTGTTGCTGGTTTCGGTGGAGACCACCAGGTTGCCCGGCGCAACGAGGTCCGGCTTGACGATGTGATCAAGCAAAGTCGGCCCTTTGGAGCTGTAGCTTGCGATCAGATCATCTCCGCGGTCCGTTGTTCCCATCTCCTTCATTGCGCCTACCGTGAGGACGTACGGATCGTTCCCGGGCGACGTCACGGTAGCGTAACCACTGGTCGGCTGAAAGCGGCCATTATTGCCTGCGGCCACCACAACAACGATTCCGCTCTTCCAGGCCTTCTCAACCGCCTGGCACAAGGGGTCGAGCGTGTAGCTTTCGAACACGCCGCGCCCGAGTGAAAGATTGATCACCCGGATGTTGTACTGTGATTTCAGGCTGATGGCCTTGGCAAGGGCGGCGATTACCTCGCTATCCGTCGCGCTGCCGTTGGCGTCCAGCACGCGCAAGTTCACGATGTTCGCGTTGGGAGCGATGCCTTTAAAGGTTTCAGAAAACAGCGGTCCGGTGGAACTGAGGCCATCGCCCGCGATGAGCCCGGCAATGTGCGTACCGTGGCCGTACTGGTCCGCCGCGCTGGAGGTTCCGGGAATAAAACTCTGGTTGTAAACCACGCGCGAGAACGGTATCAATCCCATGTTCAAATCGGGATGGTTGTTGACCCCGCTATCAATGAGGGCCACGCCAATCCCGCTGCCCGTGTAATTTGATTTCCAAGCGGCTTGCGCATTCACGCCGGGAGCTGCATTGTCCAGGAATGGCGCGAGCGGCCGGTCTTTGCTGATATAAACCACATTGGATTGGTTTGAGAGCGCCACAATCCCGTTGTGGTCGAGCGACGCAACCAGCCCGTTCACAATCGGAAGCGAGCCCAGAACGGCCCCGCCCAGCTTCAGAACGTCTCCCACTACACATCCGAGCAGGCCAAGCAAGCCGCTGCAGGTCAACTGCGTGCCCGGCGCGTACTGCACCACCACCTGCTGCTGTCCGGCAGAGGTGTCATTCAGCAGGTCGGGCGAAATCTTGGAATCATCGGCAAATAGCGACAATGGCAAAGCCATTAGCACGAGCATCAGAAGAAGGGTTTGCTTGCGCATAAAAATGTCCTGGAAGAGGAAAATTGACCGCATGCTCGTTTATTGCAAGCGGGTAGCCATGTTCGGACCGCTGTAACTGACTGTAATTACTAAAGTTCCTCCAAAGCGGTTGCGGGGACGGCTTGTCACAGGCGTCACACCTGCGTCATGGCTGTCACCTCGATAGCATGCAGGGGGGCAACAGTCCCTCGTCCGCGGGTTACCGAAGTGCCGTTGTTCACGCTCCATTTTGGCTGGACAATTAGGCGGGCTTAATCCACTGCAAAGCTGATCCGATGGCAGGAATTCCAGTTCGAGCCAGACCTTTTGTCTTCCTCATTTGGGGGTGCGGAGCTCTCTGCCTCGTCTGGGGGATGGTCCCGTGGCACAGCACCCATAGCCTTCTGTTCCCTACTTACCTTTTGCTTACCGCGATCGCATCGGCAATGAAGATTGTCATGCCCGGTGTGGAAGGCACCGTCTCAGTCAATTTTGTTTTCTTTCTGGTGGGCGTGGCAAACATGAGCATCTCTGAGACGCTCGTCCTCGCTCTCGCCGCTACGCTGGTTCAGTGTTTCTGGCGTGCCGGCACCAGTTTCAGTGTTGTCCGCTTCGCGTTTAATCTGGCCCAAGTCACCGTCGCCATCACCGGTGCTTATTGGACCTATGCGGTTCTTGTAACCGACGTGTTCCGCGGCCGCCCGCCAATTCCCATTCTGATTGCCGCGATCGTGTATTTCCTCTTGAATACCATTCCGGTAGCTACTGTGATTGCATTGGCGGAGAGCACGCCCATCGTTGCAAAGTGGACCACCGGATATTACTGGACGTTCCCTTACTATCTGGTCGGCGCTGCTCTTGCCGGAGTTATCCAATTCGTAAATCGGCTTGCCGGATGGGAATTTTCGGTCCTCGTCTTACCTGCCGTTTATGTGATTTACCGTTCTTACCGCATGCACCTGGGCCGCTGGGAGGATGAGAAACGGCATCTCGAGGACCTCGCATCGCTCAATATGCGGACCATCGAAACCCTGGCGCTCGCGATCGAAGCAAAAGACCATACGACTGGTGATCACCTGCAGCGGGTGCGAGTCTATGCTATGGAATTGGGAAAAGACCTGGGGCTTTCGCCTTCAGAAATGCAGGCGCTGCAGGCCGCTTCCGTGCTGCACGACATCGGGAAGCTGGCCGTGCCTGAACACATCATCTCCAAGCCCGGAAAGCTGACTCCCGAAGAATTCGAGAAGATGAAGGTCCATCCCATTGTGGGAGCTGAAATTCTGGAGCAGATCCGTTTCCCGTACCCGGTTGCGCCCATTGTGCGCTGCCATCATGAAAAATGGGACGGTAGCGGTTATCCCGCCGGAATCTCCGGCGAAGGAATTCCCATAGGAGCCCGGATTCTCTCTGCAGTGGATTGCCTGGACGCGCTCGCCTCCGATCGCCAATACCGCCGGGCGCTGCCGCTCAACGAAGCCATGGCGATGGTGGTGAAAGATTCAGGAAAAGCGTTCGACCCCCGCGTAGTTTCAGCATTGCAGGCACGGTACGAGGAATTAGAACGGCTGGCGCGCCTTCAGGAGCCGGAGAAGCGGGCAAAGTTGTCCTTTGACGTGAAAGTCGAGCGGGGCGCCGCTCCGGATGCCGGCTTTGCCGCAGGCACATCCACAGCTCCCGCTGGTGCGAATTTGAGCAGCAACCGCCTTCCCGGAATTATGGATCCGGTATTCCCCGAAGAGCGGCTCACACTGCAGGAAATCTTGTCAGCGGTTGCGCTCCGGTTGCGCTTTCTTGTGCCGTTTGACGCGATAGCAATCTACTCAGGCGGAGAGATGCTCACCTCCCGCTTCGCGCTGGGAGACAGCATGCGCCAGCTCTCATCATCGAAGGTGAAGAGAGGAGAAGGTTTGATTGGTTGGGTAGCCGAGACAGAGAATCCAATCCTAAACGGCAACCCGACCGTCGAGCCTGGGTTGGCAGGATTGGCGCTGCGATGCGCATTGGCGGTTCCTCTGCAGCATCGCGGGCGCACTCTGGGAGTATTGGCCGTTTATCGCCGACAGGCGGACGCCTTCGATTCCGGACATTTAAGTGCGCTTCGGGCGAACGCGCCTGAAATCGCTAAAATTCTGAAGCAGCACCCCGAGGCGCAAACGATACACGATCCCGTCATTGTGCCGCTGCATCTTTCCGGCCGACACAGCCGCTATTCCGCAGGAGTGGCGGGCATTGAAGAGGGTTCTGCGCTGCTGCCTCTGAAGTGATCTCAATCAATATTGCAAAAAGCCGGACCCGACAAGCGCGTCCGGCTTTCATTCTCGCATCTCCGTTCTAAGGGAAGTGCGAGCGCCCGAAAATCCCTTTATACCGCAGTTCCGCAGGAGCTGACGTCAGAGGCCGTGACCGTATCGGAGCCGCGGAAGCCCGATTCCAGCAGCATCTTGCGCAACCTGGTGAGGCACCTGCCTCGGATAAATCCGATGGAACCGGTGGCCAGTCCCAGCCGGCGTGCCACCTCGGCATACGGAAGCGGCGGCTGCTCGAAGAACAGCAGCCGAACCAGTTCCGCGCAGCGCGGCGGCAGCTTGGCCACAACATCCCGCACGATCTGCTCCTGCTGCAACTGGGCAATGGTTTCCGGCACGCTGGCAATCTCTTCCGCCAGTTCCGGCTCCATCGCGTCAAGCTCGACATGGTTCGTTTGTTTTTTTCGCCAACGGTATGACTGACGAATCGCCACCGTAATCAGCCAGGAGCGCAGCGAGTCTGGGTTCTTCAGGTGTTCCAGGCTGTTGAACACCTCAATGCAAACGGACTGAAATACATCCGCGGCATCCTCGGAGCTGGCGCCGTAACGCAGGGGAACAGAAAAAATCAGACGCTTGTATTTATCAACTAAGCTTTCCCATGCTTCCTGATTACCTTCGAGGCAGCCGCGCACCAGAGCGGCATCTTCAGTTTCCAGCTTGGTATCACAGCGCACACAATTACGCTGGAACGCGCTGCCTTGTTCAAGTTCAGAGTCAAACCCGATCTCTATCTCGGGAGAAATCACTCCGGCAAACTGCGGAGGGTAAGTCGCAACGGATTTCATGGTCCATTCCTCAAAAAGAGTGGCGATCAGTGTGCGGCCATAAAGCGGAGAACAGCCTACACACCGGACTCAGTTAACCGGAAATCAACCCACATCCAGGTGGGCGTGACCCGGCTTAGACACACTACGGCCTGGGAATGGAGGAATCAGTTCCTGAGCGGAACGGAAAAGCCTAAAAGAAGGGACTGCACGCCGGCAGGGCAGTATTCCACTACCGGCATTGCTGTCGTCGGCCTGAGGCAGCTAAAACGCAGCAGTGCGGGGAACAACGTAATTAGGACGCTGGCAAAGACGAAAAACATCCCAAACATGCACAAATCCATGATCGTTTGAAGCTCAATGTCGCCCGTTGCCACTGGGAAATTGTCCCAGCTGTCGAGCTGCATGAACGGTGACGCCACCGCCATGGCCAACATGAGAATCAGAACGATGATGCGCAATCTCTGATGCATTTCAGGGTGAACTGTAGCAGTTTTGTTTCTGGCGGCAAATGTTTCTTTCAACTCCCCATCCGAACTGTGCCCAAGCCCTTGAATTCAAATAACAAATAGTTCGGGACAGTTTACGTCTCGTGCGGGCTAATTCTGAAGGTTTCTAATAAAAATCCTGCAAGACCTATATTTCTGCTCCCATGCTCTGACACGCGAAGGCTTCTTTGAAAACAGAAACCCTCGCTTGGCGCGAGGGTTCTATTGGTCCTTCCAGGGCCCAGTTATGCCGCCTCTTTTTGCAGATGAAACTGTTCAGCTTCGGTTGAGCCTTCAAGCGCGACAGTGGAAGATTCGCCATTGGCGATGGTTTGCGCCACTTGATCGAAATAGCCTGTTCCCACAAATCGCTGATGGCGCACCGCGGTGTAACCGTTCTGCTCGGCCGTCTGGAATTCCTTCTGCTGAAGACGCGCGTAAGCGATCATTCCATGTGTGGCATAGTTGCGAGCCAGTTCGAACATGCTGAGATTCAAAGCGTGGAACCCTGCCAGCGTAACGAATTGGAACTTGTATCCCAGCGCGCCAAGTTCGCGCTGGAACTTGGCAATGGCAGCATCATCCAGTTTGCGTTTCCAATGGAACGAAGGCGAGCAGTTATAGGCCAGCAACTTTCCGGGAAATTTCTGGTGGATGGCTTCGGCAAAGCGCCTGGCCTCATCAATGTCCGGTTCTGAAGTCTCGCACCATAACATGTCGGCATACGGAGCATAGATCAGAGCACGATTCACGGCGGCTTCGATCCCACCGCGGTAGCCAAGGAATCCCTCGCTGGTGCGCCGGCCCGTCAGGAAATCAACGTCACGAACATCGCTGTCATTGGTTAACAGCTTTGCGCCATTTGCGTCAGTGCGAGCGATCAAGATTGTGGGCACTCCCAGAATGTCGCCGGCCAGGCGCGCCGCCACTAGTTTTTGCACGAATTCGTGGGCTGGAACCAGGACCTTGCCTCCCATATGGCCGCACTTTTTCGCCGAAGCCAACTGATCTTCAAAATGCACCCCGGCCGCGCCCGCCTCGATCATCGCTTTCATCAGTTCGAATGCATTAAGCGCGCCGCCAAAGCCTGCTTCGGCATCGGCGACTATGGGAGCAAACCAGTAGATGCCATTCTTCTCTTCCGCGTGATGAATCTGATCCGAACGGAGAAACGCGTTATTGATCTCCTTCACCACGTTGGGAACGCTATTGCAGGGATAGAGGCTTTGGTCAGGGTACATCTGTCCCGAAAGATTAGCATCGCCTGCCACCTGCCATCCGCTGAGATAGATGGCTTGCAATCCCGCCAGCACTTGCTGGACTGCCTGGTTACCACTGAGAGCGCCCAAGGCTGCTACGTAGTCTTCCCGGTGCAGCAGCTTCCATAACCGCTCAGCTCCCAGCCGCGCCAGAGTGTGCTCGATATGGATGGTTCCGCGAAGCTTGGTTACATCCTTCGCCGTATAGGGACGGACTATGCCTTTCCACCTGTCTTCAGTGTTCCAGCGTGTTTCCAGTTGTTGTTCATTCTGCCATTGCTGTTGCACGGGTTGTGTCTCCTGGCCAATTTTTCGCGGGACTTTGCAGCCCCCGGAAGTGATTAGATGCTGGGACAGAGTGCCGGAAAGAGCAACTTCGTCGGAATCAACAAGCGAATTTCGGGATTAATAGCTTAGCGGATAGGTGGAGTTCTTCCGATGGCGCTTTCTCCTGTTAGAATTTCGTCTTTGTTAGCGGAAGGAGAACAACCACTTGGACACAGCAACCATCATCAGCGAACTTGAGACCGAACGCGACCGTTTATCGAGCGCCATTGCAGCCCTGAGGGGCGGCCGGAAAGGGCCGGGCAGGCCGCGCGGAGCATCGGTAGCTAAGTCTAGAGGCCCTCGCCGTCTCTCAGCGGAAGCGCGGCGAAAAATCGCCGAGTCTGCTAAAAGACGTTGGGCCAAAGCAAAAGCCGCCGGAAGAAACAAACTTTAGAAAATCTTCAGAATTGTTTACCGCTCACGCAGCGCCAATCAGACGTGAAGCGCTGGGGAATGACCGCTGCCATACTGCTGTCAGGAGAATGAACTGCGGAAGCAGGCGTGCGAAGCCGTCTACCGTCTCCTCAATTTCCCGCCAGTCCGCCGGTACCAGGTCCTTCAGTATGGCCCGGTGGTCCCGCACTGGAAGTCCGGTGAGCAGAGCTCGAACCCGGCGATTGATTTCTTCGCGGGCTGTAATGAACGCATGGTCCGCCAACAGTCGTTTGCAGTCCAGCCACGAGGACGCAAGATAGCTCGGAAACGGCGAGAGAGCACGGAAAAGGCTCAGGACATTCTTGGAACCTGTGGTGCGTTTGATATCGGAGTAGATCAGCCACACACGAAGTCCGGCTTCGCGCTCATTGGGAACTTGCAGATGAATCATCTGCGCCAACGCGGATGCCTGTCGCGATCCGGTCACCCGCCCTTTTTGACCTCCCGAATATCCTCGCTGCATGAGCCGCGAGAGCAATCCCATTTGCGCGGTAGCGCGGGCAAATAGCCCAATGGTGCCTCCGATTACACGGATATCAGTATTGGAGAACTTGTCGGCAGCCAAGACCTGCGGCTGGTCGGAAAATGACCAGCCTCCGCTCACGGCGGCAGAATGCGCGATTTCCTGGAGAGCCTGCGCACCAGCCTGGAACTCGCGGGAGCAGACCACCGCTGCCAGGTCCTTCCACGCCGGCCTGAGATACTGCGGCATAGCGCTGAGAAGCTTGAACAGCGTTGGCACAAACGGCAGGTCCAGCGCAGCCCCGACCTCTCCATAGAGCCGGCGCAACTCGGGCGGGACCTCGTGCTCCTCAAAGGCGCGGGTTAAAGCCATGGGCGGCTGCCTCTTGCAGTGTTGGACGGCTAATCTCAGCTACTCAGTTGTATGCGGACCTCCGGCGTGCCTGACGTGAACCTCTGTTGCTACACTAGGGCGATGGCGACCACCACCGCAACGCAGCCCACCTCATCAGCCAAGCCAGATTTGAGCGTAACTTTTGCGGGAATCCACTTCAAGAATCCGGTGATTGCCGCCTCGGGAACATTTGGATATGGAGTGGAGTTCGAGGACATTGTGACTCTGGAAAAGCTCGGCGGCTTCGTCACCAAAGGGCTTTCGCGCGAACCGATGGTGGGTAACCCCCCGCCTCGTCTGTTTGAAACTGCCGCCGGTATGCTCAATTCCATCGGACTTCAGAACATCGGCGCACCCGCGTTTGTCCAGGAAAAGCTTCCCAAGTTGCGGAAGAAAACGAACGTAGTGGTGATTTGCAATGTATTCGGCTACACGCGAGAAGATTACATGGAGAGCATCCGCATCCTGAACGAAGCGGAAGGGATCGCCGCCTACGAACTGAACGTCTCATGTCCGAATACGCACGAAGGGGGGATGGTATTCGGCGCCAATCGCACGATGCTGGAGGAATTGGTGGCGAACTGCAAATCCGCGGCGCGACGGCCTCTGATTGTAAAGCTCTCGCCCAACGTCACCAGCATTCCCGCCATGGCCAAGGCTGCGGAAGATGCAGGCGCCGATGCCCTCTCGCTGGTTAATACCTTTGTGGGAATGGCAGTGGACGCAGCCACGCGCAAGCCTCGCATCTCGCACGTGACCGCAGGACTGAGCGGCCCCGCCATCAAGCCAATTGCCTTGCGCATGGTGTATGAGGCCGCGCATACGGTCGAAATACCGGTGATCGGGATGGGAGGCATTTCCACAGCGGAAGATGCAGTTGAGTTCCTGCTGGCCGGAGCTGCCGCCGTTCAGGTGGGCACCGCGAATTTCTGGGACCCTTGTGCAACGGAGAAAATTGTGGATGGGCTGCAGCGCTGGTGCGTTGAGCATCGAGTGGCGAGAATTACTGACCTGGTCGGCGGCCTTGAAATTGGATGATTCTGGCAACCTCGTTTTTTCTTTGTCCCTCTTAGCTAATAAGCACTGCGTTTCGTAATCCCTGGCACGAAACTACGCTTGCGCGCTTCCGCGTTGTCTGGCCATTTCACATTTCTGGGAGAATAAGTATGAGAAAAAATCTGAGCCTATTGGCATTCGTGCTTAGCCTGATGTCGCTGGCTGCGTTTGCGCAAACCAGCACCATGGACCAAAAAAGCGAAAAGAACGTCCATATTACGCAGGGCCCCACCATAACGAGCATTACCGGCACCTCCGCCACCATCAACTGGACCACGGACAAGAACGCCGCCAATCACGTTAAATATCGGGTTGCGAACGGCGCATGGAAGTCGGCTTACACCGGCGGAGGCTCCACGAATCATTCCGCGCAGCTCACCGGACTTCAGCCGGGGCAAACCGTGGATTGGCAGATTTTGACCCGTGACGGCGATGTCCGCACCAGCGGGCAATTCCAAACCGCGTCTACTGCGGCCGGAACTGCTCCTGACGTAAACGCCGGCAGCGGAGCAAACGCCGGTACCGGCGCTGCCTCCTCCACCGCACATGTTGCGCTTTACCGCGGCGACAATCCAGGAAACAAAGACATGCATCTGTACACCACCAACCAAAGCGAGATCACAGCGGCCGGGTGGACTCCGGTTGGGACGGTTGGCTATGTGGCGACTTCTCAGGAAAGTGGCACCGCGCCCTTGTATCGCATTCTCCTGGGCAATGGCGATCACTTTTATACGACTTCGGCGGATGAGCGGAACACGGTGCTGGGCCAGGGCGGAAAAGATGAAGGCATCGTAGGCTACATCGCCACCTCGCAACAGCCAGGCACCAGGCCTTTGTACCGTTTGGTCAGCACCAAGGATGGCACGCATCTCTACACCACCAACCCCGGCGACCTTGCGACGGCGGCAGCTCAGGGCTACCGGCAGGAAGGGATAGCTGGATACGTTTTCGAATCTTAAGTTCTTGAATCGCATTTAGCGTGAACAAAGAGAAGCCACCACAAGGCGGCTTCTTTTTTGTGTGATGGGGATCCTCGCTCGAATTCCTATTAAGGTGTTTTCTTCAGGAACTCTTGAGTAATCTCGGGAAGCTTATCCTTGATCTGGTGCGGCAAGCGATCATGAATACGGCGGGCATGAATTCTCGCGACATCCGCCACCACCACCGGAGCAGGCGTAGCAACAGCTACAATGAGCCAAACCACGCTAAAGAACAAGAACCCAGCCAAAGCAATCAGTTCCAGGACCAGCGCGTGCCGTGGCGAGAAATGTCGAACAGCTCCAAATGCGACGAGAAAGAGCAGAGCGGAGATGCTGGCCACAATCATTAATCCGATATCTATGGCGCGGTGGAGAAACTGGCGCGAGTGGCAGTAGCCGCATTCCAGAAGATGTTGTTCATAGTCCAGCCGCATCTCCGGGGCAAGACCGGAGATATCGTAGCGCCAGCCCGCCAGAATGTCTCCGACAACACGATCACTGCAACTGGTACGCATGCTTTGCGATTGGGTACTCTACTCCAACTCTATCTTCTCACCCCAGGGTGAACGGCTGCAATGGCTTGTCCTGTTCGGCCAAAGTTATCGTCGCCGAAGGAAACAGGCTCACGGCGATACCCAGGGCTTCTAATGCACTTTGCCGGGCTAATTCCGGATGGTTGTTCTCCTGGGACAAGTGGGCCAGCACCAGAAATGCCGCTTTGCGGTCGTATTCACTGGCAAAGAATTCCGCGAGTGCTGCGTTCGACAGATGGCCCACCCGGCTCATGACCCGCTGCTTCACCATCCACGGATAGGGGCCGGTACGCAGCATCTCGAGATCATGGTTAGATTCGATCATCAGGCCGTCACAAGCGCGCAGATGCATCTTCACATTGGCTGCCAGGTAACCGAGGTCCGTCACAACCCCAACCTTGATTCCGGCGCTTCTGAAGGTGAACCCGCAGGGATCCGCGGCATCGTGGGGGATCGTAAACGGCGTCACGGTGATATCAGCGATGCTAAAGACCGATCCTGCCTGGAAGTGTTCGCAACGCTCAAGCGTTGCAGGCCTGCCTTCGGCGTCCTTGTGGTCACTGCGCCAGCGAAAATAAGTGGGTTCAGTAATGTAAACGGGAATCTGCAGCTTGCGCGCCAGCACCTGCAATCCGGCCACGTGGTCCTGGTGTTCGTGGGAGATGATGATGCCTTTTAGCCTGTGCGGATCTTCGCCCGCAGCCCGCATCCTTTTAAGCGTCTCTTTACAGGAAAGTCCCGCATCCACCAGGATGCTTGCCTGGTCGCTGGAGAGAACAGTGCAGTTGCCACGGCTGCCGCTGGCCAGAACTGTCATCCGGATTGCCATTCCTGAGCAGCATAACCGCAACTAGCCTGTGGAAGAAACAGCAAAAGTGCCGAATTACAGGATTTTTACTTCAACCAGGGTTTCAGTTCCGCGCCGGCACTCGCGGTAGCTCCAGAAACGGCTTCCGCCATTGAGATAACTGGCCGCAATCCGTTGCACAATCTCTTCTACTGTCGCATTCTTCATATGAATCACTACAACCCCGCGGCTGCGTCTTGTCTGCTTTGTGCTGCTGCGGGCTGAACGAAGATCGTGGGCCGCCATGTAGCGGATCACTTCCGGCGTGCGCCAGAGAGCCGCCAGAGCAGTCTCTGCATCGCGGTCTTCCACCACGGTAAATTCCGGAATTCGGACCTTCAGCAGCCCGGCAGTAACGCGGGAGTCGAGCACACGCACCCCGCTAGCGGAGTCCTCCCACTTGAGTCCGGGATAGCTGTGCATTAGTTGGTCCAAGGCTTCTTTCATTGGCTGGGTGGTGGGCGAAGGCGGGAATGTGAGATTTTCCGCGAGGCTCCGCTCTGGACCACATTCCACGCGGTAAATGACTGAACCACTGCGATGTGCCGCTGCCACAATTTGCTCCACAACGGCTGCAAGTTGCGGCGAATCGGCCTTCTGTATGCTCGCAGAATGGTCGGCAGAAGTGAACGGCGCTGCGGCTTGACTGCCAGGCTTTGACCCCGCGTTCGGGCGATCGCAAGCTACCGCAAGAAGAAGCACAAGCCAAACGCTAGATCCGATTCTGAGGAACATGCCCTCAAAGCATAGAGGATCATGGGGGACGAGGGTAATAGCGATCTCAGCACCCTGCCGGGTCACGAGAGATCAGGAGTAGAATCTCAGCCGATTAGCATCTCTAATGGCTTTCTAATTGCCATGTAATGCGATGCCGGCAAAATGGCGTCAAACAAAATTTCAGGAGCTTCCCCCGATGTCCGGCGAATTGAATGACACTGTGCTGCTTACGCTGATGCATGAATTGCAAGTCTTTGTCCGCGACCACATGGAACAACCAGAAGTAATCGCGGAATTGCGGCACTGGATGGCATCGCCGGCCGGCATGCGTGCCGGCGCTCTCCGAACCGCCGATCTGATGCGCGCATTTGAACTTCTTGCTCCCGGTTTGATGGTTGATTTCCTTGCAGCCAATCCTGAAATCCTCAATCCCGTCAAACTGCGCCGCTGGGCTTCAGAACGCGAATGGCTGCATGAAGGCGCAGTCAATATGAGCGCCTGACCGCTGGACATCGTTTCCAACCGAGTGCTAAGGCGATTAAGGCGGGAGCCCCCGTCCGTTTCAGAGTTAAAAACCTGTGACACCTTAGCCAACTGCTCACATGTTCTGCCTCTCCAATGATGCTGAGGTGCACTCGTTTGAGACGGACAATTCAGTTAACGCTATTGCTCGCCTTGCTGGGCGCATTGGCGGGTTGTGGTGGAGGAATGAGCAGCGCTCCTGGGCCTTCTCCCACGCCCACTCCCGATCCCAACCCGACTCCTTCATCCGCCACCATCAAGAACATCATTGTGGTGGTAATGCAGAACCGCAGCTTTGACAATCTGTTCGGCGAGTTCCCCCTCGCCAACGGCATAACGCCTTCAGGCGCGGGATTCTCCCAGCGGGATGCTGCGGGCAAGACCGTTACTCCCTTTGTCCTTACCGATTTGGCGACCGCTGATTTTTCCCATACGCGCGGCCCGCTGGTGGATTCCTGGGACCAGGGACTGATGGACAAGTTCGCGTTCACCAACGGCGATAACGCCATGGGCCACTACGATGCCGCGACCACCGGCATGAGCACTCTTTGGGGATGGGCGCAGCAATTTGCGCTGGCGGATAATTTCTTCCCGTCCGTGATGGGTGATGCTCCTTCGAACCAGCTCATGCTCATCGCGGCTGACGATAACCAGTTCCCGTTCAGCATTCAGCCTTTCTTTGCGCCCTGCAACACCGGAATCACCACGCAACAGCCGTACACGTTTCAGCACATCGGCGATCAGGTCGCCTCCAAGGGGCTCACGTGGGCCTGGTACCATGAAAAACTCAACCAGTGTGGCGATTACGTCCCGCAGGAGAACCCCTTCCAGTTCTTTACTGATTCGCACAGCGCGCCCAATGTGAAGGACCTCTCTGCGTTTGACACTGATCTGGCCTCCGGCAGCTTCCCCGCAGTAGCCTTTGTGCAAGCAGGCGCCCGGCATGACATGCACCCGGCCCTCGGCGTTCCCGTGACCGACGGCATTACATGGCTCGATGGCTTTCTCAAGAGCGTCCAGGCCTCGCCCATCTGGAACAACGCGGCAGTAGTCGTTGTTTGGGATTCGAGCGGCGGATGGTATGACCACGTGCCTCCTCCGCAGACTGACCCCGTGCCAGCGTTCGGAAACGAGGGACTCGGGATACGCGTGCCTATGATCGTGATCTCGCCTCTGGCGAAAAAGAACTACATCTCGCACGTGCAGATGGACGATGTCTCAATCCTGCAGTTCATTCAAAAGACGTTTGGGCTGCCGGCGCTAAACACACGCAACCAGCAGGGAAACGACATTAGCGATATGTTTCAGTTCTGAACGAGAATTCCGTGGCGGACTGATCGCGGTCTGTGAAAGCCGGCTGTATTTAGGGCGATCAAGTGTGAATTCGTCCGACCGCCGTTTTGTCGGCGATCATAGAGTTCTTAGGAAGACATCTGCTGCCTGTTTGCCTGACTTGATGCAGTCCGGAATTCCCACACCGTGAAATGAATTTCCTATGATCTGCACTCCGGGAATTTCCGCCAGCATCCGCTCCATTTCTGCGACCCGTTCAAGATGGCCAACGCCGTATTGCGGCAGTGCCGACTCCCAGCGAAACACTCGTCGCAGGCAGGGATCAGCGGCAAGGCCCAGGATTTGTTTGAGCTCGGAGCGCGCAATCTTCAAAAGCTCATCATCGCTCTGATTCAGCAAATCAGGGAAGCGCGAGCTGGAAAAGAAACAACGGAGAAGGGCAGCCCCTTCGGGCGCCCGATCGGAAAACTTGCGATGGACAAAGGTGCAAGCCATCATCTTGCGATCTTCAGTTCGAGGCGCCAGGAATCCGTGTCCCGCAGGAAGGCGCGCGTCTGCGTAGCCAAGCACTACGGCAGCGGAAGACGAATAGGGGATCTGCCGCAGGCCTTCGATCAACGCGGGATGAAACCGCCGCAGCAGGCCGGCTGCGATCACTGAGGGCAAGGCCAGCAGCACCGCTTGAAATCTCCCCGTCTGATCCCCCGTCATGACCTGCCAGTCGTCATTGCAGGGCTGCACTGTGCTTACGCAGGCCCGCAGACGGATTCGTTCGGGAGGCAATGATGCGGTGGCGGCATCAACCATCTGCTGCATTCCAGCTTTCAAAGATGTGAACAATGGCTGGGCCAGAGAGCCGGTGTTTCGCCGGCTTGCCCGCGATTTAAGCGTGGCCCTTACCAGGCTGCCGCTGTTGCGCTCCATCTCTGCAAAGCGCGGCAGGACGGCGCGTAGGCTCATTTCATCCGCATTGCCGCCGTACACTCCCGCCAGCAGCGGCTCGGCCACACGCTCCATCATCTCCTGGCCAAAATGCCGCCGGACAAAATCACCTACGCTTTCGTCCTGATCGTGGTGCGAAGCTGAGGTGAACAATTCGCCAACCATGCGAAGCTTGGTCCGAAATGAAAAGAGGGGTGAGGATGCAATCGGCCATACCCGCGTGGGAACCATGAACTCCAGTCCGGGAGGAATCTCAACCAGGCGACCTCGCAGCAGCACATACGTTTTGCGCGTCGCGTCATTGGAGTAGGTCAACTGATCGCCGATGCCGAGATCGCAGCAGAACTGCGCGCCTTCAGGTTTTGCGGTGAGAAAGGAATCAGGGCCGGCTTCGAGAACAAAGCCACTGTCGGTTTCAGTCTTGATAACGCCGCCAACGCGCTCAGATTTCTCGAAAAGCGTCCAATCCAGATGCACTCCGTCGCGGCGCGCGCGCTCCAGATGAAATGCCGCGCTAAGCCCCGCGATACCGCCTCCGATAATCGCGACACGCCTCATGCGGGCGAGGCCACGCCCAGGCGTGATGCGGCCAGACTTGCCAGCGCGGCAATAAAGGTGGGCGAAGCATTCAGTGACTCAGGTCGCCAGAGACTGAGTCCCTGTTCGGAAGCAAACTGGCGGAAGGCGATGTCCACGTCATAGAGCACCTCTACGTGATCGCAAACGAAACCTACGGGCGCAATCACAACGCCTTTATGCCCCTGCTTTTTGAATTCCAGCATCGCGCTTTCCACCGTCGGCCCGAGCCACGGGCCGCCCGACATGCCCTGACTCTGAAATGCAAATCGCCATAGTTCCGGCGCGAGCCCGGAAATTCGTCCGGCCACAAGTTGCGCTGTCTCTTTGGCCTGCTGCTCGTAAGGATCACCCGCCTGGATGGTGCGCGTAGGCACGCTGTGAGCCGTAAAGATTACTGGAGCAGGAGATTGCAGTTCACTACTCGCGCGACGCCAGACCGGCTCAAGTTTTTCCGCAAAAGCCTGGATCAATAAAGGATGATCGTGCCACGCCTCGACAAAATTTACGCTGACCTCAGGTTTCGATTCGGCCATCAGCGCCTTGCGATAGAGCCCTGTGCTGGTGGAGGAGTTCTGCGGCGCCAGGCAGATGGCCAGCACCTGCTCCACTCCGCTGCTCATCATCTCGCGTACCGCATCGGCGATGAACGGCCGCCAGTTTCGCATGCCGAGATAGACAGGTAATCCCAGCTTTTGACGTAAGCCCTCAGCTTGGGCTTGGGTGATTTCCGTAAGTGGAGACTTCCCGATCAGACCGTAGCGATGTTTTACTTCTTCGAGCACTGCATCTGGCACGGGCCGGCCCCCGGTAATGTGTTTCATGAACTCAGGCACATCAACAGGCGAGTCAGGGCTGCCGTGCGCCAGCAACAGGACGGCTGTTTTCCTTGTCATTGCGCCGCTCCAGCACTACCGTGGACGGGAGTGGAGTACCTGGGACTTAACTCTCTGACAAACTGCACCAGAGCGCGCACGTTCTCAACGGGCGTTTCCGGTAAGATTCCGTGACCAAGATTGAAGATGTGGCCAGGCCGCCCGTCCGCCTGTTTTAAGATCATGGCGGTGCGCTCGCGAATCTGCTCCTGACCGGCAAAGAGCAGCACCGGATCGAGATTGCCCTGCACCGCTCCTTTGAACTTCAGGCTGCTCCACGCCTGGTCCAGAGGGAGGCGCCAGTCCACCCCAATCACCTCTGCCCCGGTCTCTTTCATCGAGGGCAGCAGTGTTGCCGAGTCCGTGCCGAAATAGATCACAGGCACGTTCGTCTTCTGCAGCCGCTTGACCAGATCAGTGGCGAACGGCAACACGTAGCGACGGTAATCTTCCACGCTCAGGCAGCCCACCCAGCTATCAAATACTTGTAAGGCATCAGCTCCGGCAGAAACCTGCTCCGTCGCGTAAGCTGCCAGCACCTCCACCAGCTTGCCCATCAACCCGCGCCAGGCATCGGGCTCGGTATACATAAGCCGCTTGGTGTGGATGTAATTGCGCGAGCCGCCGCCCTCGATCATGTAACTGGCCAGAGTAAAAGGCGCGCCGCAGAAGCCAATCACCGGCAGCTTCGCGCCAAAGTGCTTCACCACCAGGCGCACCGATTCAGCAACATAGCCCAAGTCAGACGCGCGATTCGTCTCCAGCCGCTGCACATCTTGGGGCGTTCGCACTGGACTCTCTATCACGGGTCCCTCGCCGGCTTCGAAGTGAAAAGGCAGGTCCATCACCTCGAGCGGCAGCAGCAGGTCCGCAAAAATAATTGCCGCATCCACGTCCAGCTTCTCCGCCGCAGTAATGGTTACCTCGGCGGCCAATGCCGGCGTTTTGCAGATTTCCAGGATCGAGTGTTGCTTGCGCACGGCACGGTATTCGGCCATGTAGCGTCCGGCCTGGCGCATGAGCCAGATTGGAGTCACGTCTACCGGTTCGCAGCGGCAAGCGCGGACAAACCTTGAATTGGGAGCCGACATTGTGCTCAAAGATTAGCATTTTCGCGGCAGGCAGCCTACCGATTGATGACAGGAGACGTAGAGATACCGGATTCTGTTCCGGAGATGGTTGTGCAAGCAGCAAGAATGCACGCCCAATGGCTTCCTTGCGCCTCCCTACCCTCAGTTCCCAATCTGACTTGTATCCGGTCAGCAGTACTTGGCAGTCCAGAGAAACGATTAGAACCAACGAAGTAGTCTTGACCGCCCCCGCTAGAGACTTCAAAACGGACTGTCCGAGAAGGAGATTAAGCGAACTGCGCTCTTTTACAATCAAAAATCGGTCGCAGGAATACAAATTAAGGAATCAGCGGTCGCACGCTTAAGAGTCTTTGGTCGGTCTGGTTTCCGTTATGAGTCTGAAACTACCGTATCGCATAGTTGTGAGTGAAGTAATTTGGTACTTGAAAAAAACCAAACTATTCTCTTGCGGCACCTTTCTATGGCTGGTAGCATGGGCCGCACGGAAGGAGCCATATGGATACGCAACAAATCATCTCAGAGTTAGAAACTGAAAGGGACCGTCTAGACCAGGCAATATCGGCTCTGCGCGGTTCCATGGGGCGCCGAGGCGTCGGACCAGGCCGTGGAAGACGCGGCAGACGGCACTTGAGCGCAGCCGCTAAAAGGCGCATATCAGAAATGATGAAAAAGCGCTGGGCGGAGCGAAAGAAAGCAGCAAAAGCAGCATAGCTCTGAGGGTATAAGGAAAAGGAACAAAGAAGGCCGCGCTCGCGGCCTTCTTTGTTCTGGCAGGTGTTGCTGGCAGGAGCTACCGTTGACAGCGAGGACAGTAATGGGTCCCCCGTCCGCCAACCACAATCTTTTTTATAAGAGATCCACAGCGGCGACACGGCTCATCCTGCCGGCCATAAACGCAGTGCTGAAACTGGAACAATCCAGCGACTCCTTCCGCATCCACATAGTCGGAAACGGAAGATCCGCCTGCGGCAATAGCTTCCTTTAATATTTCCTGCAAAGCAGTATGCAAGCGCGAGAGCTCTGTCCGGGTAAGAGCATAAGCACGTCGGCGAGGACGTATGGCGGCGCGAAAAAGACTCTCATCGGCATAGATGTTTCCAACTCCGTGAAGCAATTTCTGATTGAGCAAAGCTGCCTTGATCGCCGCCTTGCTTTTATGAAAAAGCCGTTGAAAATCGCCCGAGCTAATCTTCAGCGGCTCGCTTCCGGGGCCCTGGAAACTTTCGCGCCGCACCTCAAGCCGTCCGAACCTGCGAGGATCCACAAACCGCAGCTCACGGCCGGATGTCAATCGCGCTATCAAATGCGTATGTCTCGCCTGCTCTGATTCGGGGCTGGCGATGAGCATGCGCCCAGTCATGCCGAGGTGCACGATCCACTGGCTGCCCCGGTCCAGGTCAAAGACAATGTGCTTGCCCACGCGCCGCACGCGCTCAACTTTTGCCCCTTCCAGGGTTTTGACAATGTCTCGCGGGCGCGATTTCAGCGGCTCGGGCTTGCTCCCAATCCAGACGGATTCAATGCGGTCTCCGGCCACATGCCGATGCAGCCCATTGGCAATGGTTTCGACCTCTGGAAGCTCCGGCACATCCTTTAGGTTATCCCAGGGAACAATACAGCGGGCTGGAAACGCTAGGGGAACCCAGCATCCAACGGTGCAGGGCTGTTGCCAGGGATAATGTTCGGTTAATCTGGAAGCGCACTGCCGTGCAAGCGAACGCGAGGAGCCTGGTTTGAAAGTATTTGACAAGCGGACGGCGCAGGCCCTCTTCACTGCGCTGGTGTTTGCCCTGATTCTGCTCTTTCTTTATGCCGCCTGGCGCGCGATCATCGGTTTTCTGTTTGCCATTTTCTTTGCTTATCTGCTTGAGGCCCCGGTAGGCCGGTTTGAGATTTGGTTTCATCGGCGGCGTTCTCTGGCCATCGCGGCCGTCTATGCCATCTTTCTCGGCGCTCTCACGCTGGTCTTTCTGTTGGCGGGTCCTCCTTTCATTCAGGAAGCACAAAAACTCGCCCAGCAGGCGCCTTCCCTGGTGAACAACATCAGCACCGGCACTCTGGTGCGCGAGCTCGGCCAGAAGCATGGCTGGAGCAAGGAAACGATAGAACGGCTCAACAGTTTCCTGCTCTCGCACCGGCAGCAGTTCCTGTCAGAGACTCAAACCTTCGTAGTGCGTGCCGCCAGAACGCTGCAGAGTTCATGGTGGCTCCTTCTGGTCCCAATTCTGGCGATTTTCTTTCTTAAGGACGGACGCAAGTTCGGCGAGATCATCATTAATTCCGTCGCCGACAACCGTTACCGCCAGATCGTCGCTTCGACCATCGAAGAGATGAACACCATGCTGGGGCACTTCATCAGAGTGCAGCTTGCTCTTGCAGGCCTGGCGATCCTGGTAGTTACGCTGGTGCTCTGGGCCATGCGCGTTCCTTATGCTCTTGCGGTGGGTCCGTGCGCCGGAGCGTTGGAGTTCATTCCCGTCGTAGGACCAGTCGTGGGAGGCGCTTTAGTGATGCTCGTCGGCCTCATGGCAGGATATACGCACCTTCTTTTTTTGCTGCTCTTTCTCATTCTCTGGCGCGGACTCCAGGACTACGTGAACTCGCCGAAAATCATGGGTACTACACTGGAGTTGCACCCGCTGGCTGTGCTGTTCGGCGTGTTCGCAGGAGGCGAAGTGGCCGGCGTTATCGGCGTTTTCCTTTCAATTCCCGTGCTGGCAACGCTCAGGATCCTCTGGCACACCTGGCAGCGTCTGCGCCGGCCAGTGGAAATTCCCGCGACCGAAGGCATGTAGAGGCGCTGACGCTTACGTTCCGGTCTTTTCCTGAAGGGCAGCGGGCAGCAGACTTTCGATCGCGCGCAGCAGGATCTCAGGAGTGGTTTCCGAGTTCAGGATCATGTTGACAAAGAAGACCTGCGTTGCCCCCGGCTCCTGCGGATCGCACAGCAGAAGGATGGGTACTTTCGGCGCCGCGCTCTTGAACTTTACTGCGGCAAGCTCTCCGCGCAGGCAGGACTCCTGCTCCAGAACAATAAGGTCGGCCTCTCCGGCGCGTAACTCATGCAGAGCTGAATCCGTGTCTGAAACGCAGTTGAAAGAAAATCCGTGGCGCGCCAGCTCTCTTGCGAACGGCGATTCCGGCGAATTTCCAACCCATAAAATGGACGCTTTCTTAACCAAGGGTACCGCCTTTCTGTACCCGCATATCCCGCCTATAAAGAGAGTGCTGGATGCAGCCTTTTAGTTGCATTCAGGAAGGGTAGGAACTCGGGAAGTTCGGTTTCCAAAAATTATTGAATATGCATTAACGAATGCATAATTTTGCCAGTCCGTTAGAATCAATGATTACGAGAGCGGAACCATGTCTCTTTCTCTAAGCCGCCGCGCGGCACGAACTTCACAATCGGAAATTCGGCTCATGTCGGTTGAGTGTGAGCGCGTGAATGGCATCAACCTGGCCCAGGGCGTTTGCGACACCCCTGTCCCGGAGGTCGTCCGCGAGGGCGCGCGGCGCGCCATGGAGCGCGGCATCAACAGCTACACCCGGGCAGAAGGGCTGGGGCCCATTCGCCAGGCGATCGCAGCAAAGATGAAGCGGTTTAACGGTATCGAGTGCGATCCGGAAACCGAAGTCATCGTGAACTCGGGTTCAACAGGATCGTTCTACTCGGCCTGTCTTGCGCTGCTCAATCCCGGGGATGAGTTCATTCTCTTTGAGCCTTACTATGGCTACCACCTGAACACCCTGCTTGCTGTCGAAGCGGTTCCGGTTTACGTGACGCTGCGCGCGCCGGACTGGAAGTTTTCTCCTGAAGATTTGGAACGGGTGGTCACGCCACGAACGCGCGGCATCATGATCAACAGTCCGGCGAACCCATCCGGAAAAGTCTTTACCCGCGAGGAACTGGGCTGGATTGCCGAATTTGCGCAACGGCACGACCTGTTCGTTTTTACTGACGAAATCTACGAGTACTTCGTCTATGAAGGCCGGCACATCAGCCCGGCAACACTGCCTGGAATGTGGGACCGGACTATCACCATCTCCGGCTACTCCAAGACTTTCAGCATCACGGGATGGCGCGTCGGGTACACGGTGTGCCATCGCAAATGGGCGCAGGCCATCGCCTATTTTCACGATCTCATTTACGTGTGCGCTCCGGCGCCGCTGCAGATGGGAGTGGCGGAAGGCATCATCAACCTGCCGGAAAGCTTTTATCGCGGAATCTCCGCCGAGTACGTGCAGAAACGCGACCTGCTTTGTGGCGCGTTGCAAGAAATCGGCCTCACGCCTTCAATCCCGCAGGGGGCGTATTACGTCCTCGCGGATGCTTCCTCTCTGCCCGGTGAGACGAGCAAAGAAAAATCCATGGAGCTCCTCCGCTCGACCGGAGTAGCCAGCGTGGCCGGCAGCGCCTTTTATCATGGCAAAGGTGGCGATGATTTGCTGCGCTTCTGCTTCGCCAAGACGGACGAAGAACTGGGAGAGGCCTGTGCCCGGTTGAAGAAATTACGGCAACGATCCCAGCTCGGCGCGGCAACTCTCAAAGCGTGAGCAGCAATGCCCGACTGTGTCCGTTTCGCAGAGTGTTTTCATTTAATAGCGTCGTATCAAAATCCACTTACGTTGGAACGCGGGCACTCCTGCCCGCGAAGGGTTTTTTCAGCTTTATCGCGGGCAGGAGTGCCCGCGTTCCAACCGGACAAGCATCAGGCACGAGCTTCAGTCCCGCAAAAGCCAAGGCCTTAACGTAGCAAGTTCCCCAGCCAGAACTTTCAGCCTCTTCTTCTCTCCCGCGGCGACTTGCGTCGCTCAACTCGATCCGCACTCGCGCCCGCCGCGTGGTCGGCTGATCCAACAACATGCAAGCGCATGAAGTTTGTCGAGCCGCTGGCCGCAGTGCGCGTCCCGGCCACGATCGCAACAATGTCTCCGGGCTGCACCGCATGGCGGGCCAGCAGCATGCGTTCCGCATTGGCAGCCATTTCCTCAGTGGTAATTCCCATGTGGCAGTCCACGGGCTGCACCCCCCAAAGCAGGTTCAACCGCTCGCAGACGGCGGAGCTGGCCGCGAACGCGAAAATCGGCGCTTGCGGGCGATACTTGGAAATCAGCCGCGCTGTTGCTCCGCTCTCGGTGTAGACCGCGATGGCTTTCATCTCCAGGTCTTGCGCCGAGTGCGCGACGGATTCACAGATAGTTTCAGAGATGGAGAGCCGGCGATGCTGGCGGCGGCGCGGCGCCACTTCAACGTTTGATTCCGCTTCCACAATGATGCGGGCCATCATGGCGACCACCTCGCGCGGATACTTGCCGCTGGCGGTTTCAGCCGAGAGCATCACGGCGTCCGTGCCGTCGAAAATGGCATTGGCAACGTCGCTGGCTTCAGCGCGTGTCGGACGCGGATTTTCAATCATGGATTCCAGCATCTGCGTGGCCGTGATCACCGGCTTGCGCCAGTCGGCAGCACGGCGGATGATCCGTTTTTGCAGCACCGGAACGCGCTCCGGCGGAGCTTCCACGCCCAGGTCGCCGCGCGCCACCATCACGCCGTCAGAAACGTCGAGGATCTCATCCAGCGCGGGCTCTTCAATGGCCTGCGGCTTTTCCAATTTGGCAATCACCCAGGTATCGCTCTTGGCTGCCTGCACCAGGCGTTTCACGGCGCGGACGTCATCAGCGGTGCGAACGAACGAGACCGCAACCACGTTGACTCCGTGCTTCAGCCCAAACGCCAGGTCCTTCTCGTCTTTTTCCGTGAGCGAAGGAACATTGACGGCAGTTCCCGGCAGGTTGATGCCTTTGTGCTCGCCCAGCATGCCCCCGTTCACCACTTCACATTCCACGTCGCCATTGTGCAGATCAAGGACGAGCAACTCGATCAGCCCATCAGAGAGCAGAATGCGCGCTCCCGGCTGCACTTCCTGGGCAAGAGTCTTGAATGTGGTGGAGATCAGAGTGGCTGTGCCCGGCAGGTCGAGCGGCGTAATCACCAGGTGCGATCCTTTTTTCAGAACCACCGGAGTGCGATACTTCAGCCGGCCGGTGCGGATTTTCGGCCCTTGCAGGTCTTGCAGGATGCAGATGGGCTTGCCTTCTTTTTCTGCAATCTTGCGGAGACGATCAATCACGCGCGCGTGTTCCTCGTGCGTGCCGTGGGAAAAATTCAGGCGCGCCACGTCCATGCCGGCACGAAGCAGTTCGCGCAAAACGGCCTCGCTGCTGCTGGCCGGGCCCACAGTGCAAACGATTTTGGCTCGGCGGTCCGGCCCAGCTCCGCTCATCGTGCCTCAACCTTGCTGAGGGTGGGCTTTGACGCAGCGGCGGCATCCAGAACTTTGGGATACACCTGCGCGTTGAACTCGGCGCCAAAGAGCACGATGACGGAAACCATATAAAGCCATACCAGCAAAGCAATCGCCGCGCTCAACGATCCGTAAACCACGCTGTAGGTGGCATAGTCTTTCACGTACCAGCCAAACAGGATGGTTGCAGGAAACCAGAGCAGCGTGGCCATCACCGCGCCGGGCAGGACGCGTCTCCATGATTGTGTCTTGGGCAAACCGTGATGATAAATCAAACTCATCACCGCAGTGCTGGTGAGCAGAGCGATGGCCCAGCGTACACCCGTCCACACCAGCAGGATCAGCGGCTTGAACAGGTGCATGGTCTGCGCCTGAATGGAATCTTCAATCTCGCTGCCGAAGGCGACAAGAATCGTGGCGAAATTAAGCGGGATCAGCGCCAGCACCACCAGATAAAACGCGATGGCCCGCTCCTTCCAGAATCCCCACGTGTTCGGCATAGCATAGGCTTTGCGGAAACCTTCCATCCAGGAGATCATCACGCCCGATGCCGCCAGCACCGTCACCAGCGACGCAGAGTAAATGATCCGCGTGGCATGGTGCTGCTTGCTCTGGAAAAATGAAAGCGCCGCGGAACTCGATCCCGGCGGAAGCACCCAGCCCACTGCGCCGGCGATCTGCTGAACGAAGCCTTGGGTCTGGTGTGACGCTTCAAGTACTGACGCCAGCACCAGAAACGCCGGGAACAAAGTAAGGATGGAAGAGTACGCCGCAGCTTTGGCAACCGAAAATTGGCCGTGAACAAATGCTTGCCAGAAAGCTCGGCGAAAACGGGTAAAGTGCATGCGCAGACTAGCTTAACTATTTACCACACCTGCTGGATTTTAGAGCGGATTTTTCAAGCGGACCTCATTGGAGGAAGTGGACCGGATGGACCGGGTGGACGAGATCAGATTTGGCGAAGCCAGGCCATGCTCTCAATGAAATCAAGCATTTTCTCCACCTCCGCAGAAGTGGGTTTAACTTCAGCAGCATGGACGGCGCGGTTCCGTATGGCCCATACCTCCTGTAATGCGGTCTGCTGTCCAGGTTCGATCAGGCCGTCGGCGGAAAGGCGGTGAATCAGATCCTGCGCCCATTTTTCCTTCCTAAGAGACACGCCGGGATAACGACGGGCACTCGCAGCGCGAAGCAGGCGCTCGTATTCTTCGCCCGCAATCATGGCCGCCAGGTTCGTGTGCTCCTCTGAGAGAAGGCGAGCCAGTTCGAGCGGGCCATAGCGCTTAATGAAAGGATGCAGTACATGAGAAAGCCGCCGGCGCTGAACCCAGACGTCAGCCTCGAAATCCTTGAGCGCCCTTTCACCTCCCCGGGTCCGGGCGCCGCCTTCGGTGAGCTGATAGAAAGTCCAAAGCGCCATCTCAGTGGCGGCCACGCTGGGCATGGCAAAGTGCCTGCACCACTGTTCCAGCTCTTCACAATAGGCAAGGTACAGATCGGCGTTGTTGGCGCGGTAAATCTGGAGCAGGTTGAGAACAGGCGAACTGATAATTCCGAAGCGTGAAGGATGGGTAAACCGGAGAATGATGGAAGCGGTCCCGGTGGAGCGAAACAGATCAATGAGCCTCCGCACCAGCTCCACAGGACGAGGCGAGAGCGGCGCCAGCAGAATTCTGTTCTGTTTGAGAATGCGGTCCAGTTCCTGCTCTTTAGGTGCAGACCAGTAGCGCTCAAACGGAGTGGCTTTGGGATCGAAAACTTTTGCAACATCACGCGCTACCAGCGGCCGCTCTCCCCGGCCAAGATTCTCGAAATCGCGTTCGAGCCGCGCAAAATCATAGGTGCGCCCGAACTTCGCCCGGCAGACCTCGGGAAAGGCATCGAGGAAAGATTGAAGGTGAAAGGAAGGCATGGTTTGTTGCTGTCCAAATTAGCATGAAGGATTGGAGTTTGAACTGGTGGTGTTGTAAGTCGGGTTCCGGTGGAGGTAATGGACGTAGTGGACGGACTGGACCAAATGGACTTAATTGACGGACTGCACGAAATGGACATCAGAATCCATTGCGTCCATTCCGTCCAGCTTTCCCGCGGTGGTATCCTGCTTCCCCATGCTCCCCTCCCAAAGAGAGTCACTCATCCCGAAACATGGCGGCTACCGCCGGCTGAAGAGCTTCCAGATTGGGCAATTGATTTATGACGTGACAGTTCGTTTTTGTGACCGCTATCACCGGCGCAGCCGTACTCATGACCAGATGGTGCAAGCTGCCCGAAGCGGCGTACAGAACATTGCTGAAGGGAGCCAGGCATCAGGCACTTCCAAAAAGACCGAGCTCAAACTCACCAACGTGGCTCGCGCGAGCTTGGAAGAACTGCGGCTCGATTATGAAGATTTTCTGCGGCAACGGAATCTGCCATTGTGGAAGCGTGATGATCCCCGCTGCGCCGAACTCATCGCCCGCCGTTGCACCACCGCCGACGCTGTAGCGGAGTGGATCAAGGAAAAACATGCAGACCAAAAGGCAGCGTCGTTGCATTGGTCCATGGAGCCCGATCCCTCCACTAACTCCACCAAGTCCACACCGTCCAGCAAGTCCATCCAGTCCATCCCGTCCACTTCGTCCACGTTCCCCGAATTCGCTGCCAATGCCGCACTGGTGCTGATTTCGGTTGCATGTAGCCTGCTCGATCGCCAACTCGCGGCACAAGCTGCCAGCTTCAAGCGCGACGGCGGCTTCACAGAGCGGCTTTATCGCACGCGCAGCGATGCCCGGAAGAATGGCAAGTAGTTAATTGGACCAAATTGGACTGATTGGACTGAATGGACGAAATGGACTGAATGGACTCTGGCCACCTATTCGGCTCATTGGTCCATGCAGATGTTGGTAGCTTGCAACAACCGGCCCCCAAACAAAGGCAAGAGAGCAGGAATACGCCGTTTTTCCCTAAATAGCTGAAACCAAAGGGTCCTTACGTGGGGTGTTAACCGGTTTGTTGCTTGTCCTCTCGTCCATTCTGGTCCATTCCGTCCATCTCGTCCATTCTGCCCAAAGAAAAAATAAGCTCCAAGAAAAGTATTTTTCTATTGACAAATTATCTCCAATTAGAGCACCATAATCAGGGTTGCTGAATTATGAGAATAC
>JAICYU010000145.1 GCA_025934025.1 Terriglobales bacterium | reverse complement strand
CTGCGGCGTGAAGTTCCCGCGGGACGTTCGGAATTTCGCGTCAGCAGTCTGCTGACACAGACGGACATCAACCAGGCACAGACCGTCCGCGAGCGCCTGCTGGCCATGCTGTCGCTTTTCTTCGCAGTCGTGGCTCTGTTGCTCGCCGGTGTAGGCCTTTACGGTGTGCTGAATCATTCCGTTGTGCAACGTCGCCGCGAGATTGGAATTCGGATGGCAGTGGGCGCGCAGGCTTCGAATGTCGTTCGGATCGTGACTTCGCGAATGATCGGCGCGGTACTGGCTGGCGCCACGATGGGACTTATCTTTGGTCTGTTGTGCGCGAATCGTTTGCAGGCTCTTCTTTTTCAAGTGCGAGCTACGGATGCCACTATGCTTATGCTTCCGTTCGCTGCGATTGCCGCGGCGTCAGTCTTGGCAACGATCCCGGCGGTATTGCGTGCCGTGCACATCGATCCGCTAATGATGCTGCGCACCGAGTAAGAACGGCGTGAGGTAGGTCACATTTTTCGGAGCTGTATGGTTCCAATCCCGGAATGCACGTTCCATCGGCTTTCGCCACATTTGTGCTGTAACGCGGCTGATTATCCGCTGAGCTTTTAGACCCTCAAACCCCTTTCCCCAAACCACAAATCCAGGCTAAACACATCCGGCTCTGACGGGGTAACACTCCTCTGGTCGGACTTCCACGCTTTTTTCCACTCGAAAAATCTATTCACAAAAAGGCAATTCGCTTCCGGCGCGAAGTACCGCGCCGTCGGCGATTTGCCCGGAGGTTCCATGAACCCACAACAAATTTCCACCTCTTTCCTGATTGCAACAGGCCACATTCGCGCCATGAGAGGAGGAGCGCAATCGCACATGCTCACCGCCAATGATGGAAACGCGTATGTAGTCAACTTCGCAAACAATCCACAGTCTCTGCGCGTGCTCGCCAATGAGTGGCTTGCCTGCTCAATTGGTCGCGCGATCGGACTCACAATTCCAGAACCGGCCATTCTCTACGTGCCTTCCCAGCTCGTGGAGAGTTCGCCGTCATTAGTTATCCAGCTTTCCAGTTCGACGCTGAAATGTTCGCACGGCATGGCATTTGGCTCGCGTTTCATTTCAGAGGGCGAGGTGTTTGACTACTTGCCCGAGCCAGTACTTCCACGAATCGACAATGTGGAGGAGTTTGCCGGCGCGCTCGTGCTGGACAAACGCCTCTTGCCGTCCAGCAGAAGCTAATGCGCCACACCGATATCAGAACAACCATGAACGTTTAATGGGGACGTGATCACTAATCAGGAAAGTGAGGCGCTCGGCAAAATCGCGCGCCTTGCCCTCGCAAACAGCACGCAAGCAGCACGCGCGACCGCCTAACCTATTGAAAATTGGTGAGCGCGGAAGGAATCGAACCCCTACTGATTTCGAATCAGTAAACCAGAAATCAATGGTTTCAACGGTTTCCCGAGCAGTTTCGTGGGCACAAATAGGCAGATTTAGGCGCCGTTGTTACGAAGTTTGTTACGAAGCTTCAAATGTGCTGCTAGTGCTGATCGCTATGGGCGCCGCGTGATTTTGGTCGCGGGTATACCATGCTGCCCACGTGGCGGATAAATCAACGCTCCAGTGATGTTCTCCTTCTCGTCCGCGTGGAACGTTACCCGCATCGGCATCTCTGCGACAAAGAACTCCTGTTTGGTTGCTGGCCGCAGCCGGAATCTGGGCAATCCCCAATCCACAGGCGTTTGCAAGATTAGATGGTCGCCGTCTTGAATGATGTTGAAATCACCGACGTCCTCCGCCACGTAACGCCCAGCGTAAGCCTCCAGAGCTGCAGCCGGAATTGGAATTTCCGCATGCTTAGCCAGGCTGGGAGTTTCTAGCGGCAGCTCCGGACGCAGCAGGTGACGAGCGAGGTCGGCGACACTTTGCTGCTGGTTCGATATAACCACAACTCCCACTTTCTTTGCCGGATCCCATGCCACTGCGCTCGCATATCCCCATGTGCCGCCCTCGTGAAAGAAAAACTCATTGCGGCCTTTTCCTTCCACAATCCATCCTAGAGCTTGCTGATCTCCATCCATTGGTCGCCGAGTTTCCAGCATTGCGTCGATGCTTGGCCCGAGTGGTGAAGGTTTGAAGCCGAGTGCTACTGAAAGGAAGTTGAGAAGATCGCTGGGCGAGGAATACACGCCACCCGCCGCAGCTCCTAGGGTCCTGTACACCGATAACGCATAAAATGGAGGCGCCGGTTGCAACGAAGCATCGTGCCCCTGCGCGACCTTCAATCTCGGTTGATCTGGCAATTTCACGACGGTGCTGCTCATATTCAGCGGCCGAAAGATGCGCTCCTGCAGTAGCTCGTCAAACGGCAGCCCGGCGCGCCTCGCGAGTGCCTCGCCCAACAGCCAATAATCGATGTTCGAATACTCCCATTCAGCACCCGGGTCGCGCTTCAATTCATATCGCGCGAGGAAGTCGTAAAGATCTTGTGGGCTGTAGTTGTGCGAATCGCCGACGGTCGGATAGGCGTCAGGCATAAACGGCAACCCCGAGGTATGCGTCGCCAAATCTCCAAGCGAGATTTTGTGGCCATTGTGCTCGGGAAGCCTGGTTCCCGTCGGCAGATATTTCGTGACTGGATCTGTGAGCGCCACCTCACCCCGCTGCACCATCTCAGACAGAAGCAGCGCGGTGAAGATTTTGCCGACGGAACCAATTTCGAAAACACTGTCACCCGTTAAGCGTGCCTTATCGCGCCCGCCCGAATGGCCGTACGCGACGATTCGTCGCCCATGCGGCTCGATGATTCCGACAACGATCCCGATTCCATCATCCGGACCCGCGATCGCATGGACACGCTTAGCCAGGAGGTGGCGGATTGAAGCGTCACAAGGCATTTCCGACGGGATGAGCGGCGAGGCTGTCTGCGTCCGCGCAATGCCTATCGTTGACACCCCAACAAGAGCAAACAAGACCGCGTACATTCTTGACCTCATGACTGTCAGTACGAGCCTTTCGGCAGAGGAGTTCCAGGGAATGGCAAAGAATCATCCTGATTGTCCAGACTTGGCGAGTGCCAGGCAGGGCAAAGGCGGGGGCCTTTATTTTTGGTTGAACCTTAAACCCATGACAAACACATCAGCCAACGCGGCCGACGCGCCGATGGGAAGAGTGCGCCGAGGCACGCCCAAATCTCGTAACATCGCGTAACAAGTTTTTGCGCAGTCCTGCCCACATGCTGCGAAAGACGCACTGAAAATAAAGAGGTTGGTGAGCGCGGAAGGAATCGAACCTTCAACCTACTGATTTACGATCAGCAACCCACAAATCAATGGTTTCAGCGGTTTCCCACTCATTTTGGTGGTCATAAGTAGGCAGATTTAGGCAAGGTTGTTACCCAGTGTGTTACCCAGCCGAATCAAACATCACAAACGAGAAGATTGCGGCGGCGACATGGGCAAAGGAGGCCTCGCAACGTTCGAGCCGCCCTTCTCCAGAATTGCCTTGCCGCACCTGCTCCAGCGTCTCGCAGTGACAGTTCGACTTCAGACGCCTGAGGAGTTGTTGCATCATTGCGATCCGCTCCCGATAGAGCGTCCAAGTCGCCAGCGTGCGATCTGCTAGTTTGCTTCCGGCGCTTACTGGCTTCAGAAGCGTGTGATAGATGTGACACACTCAATTTGTTTGAATCATCATCGCCTCTGACGTGTGCTCAGGAGGCCGATTGCCGTACGCACTTTGCCACCATCGGCACGAAAACCCGTAGCCGCACTCTGCTTCGCGATCTTTGCGGTTCTCGCTGCCTTCGTGTTTTTCTTTCGGTTGGTTATGGCGCCTCATGCCGTCATTTTGTACGTTGTATTCCCGTCTTTGGCTGCCGGGATTGCGGGGTATAGCTGGGGTGGAGCCATTTTGGATTCATCCCAAGTCCGGAATTACAGCCAGGCAGTGCTGCGAGGTCTGATGGTGGGCGCCTCGACCTTCGTGATATTCGCCGCGCTGTATGCTTGTGGCCTTCCAATGTTGGAATGGCAATGGTCTTTGGGACGGGTGGGAAGTCTCTTCCTCTTGACGCTTACGCTCGGAATCCTTATGGGCACCACTTGTTGCTGTCACCGGCATGGCCGCCGCAGTCACTCTATTCAGATTCGGCCGGCATTTCTGCACTGAGGCTGACGGTCAAAATTCCGAAACTAATATCCTGTAGACCGGCACCCGCGATTCAATGGTGCCGTCGTAGATTTTCCGACAAAGAGAACGCTTTCGACGCAATTCTATTCATCAGCACCACATTCTGATCGGCAGCACCAGGACGGAATGAAAGTTTGGTGCCGATGAGTGTGCGAGGAGAGGCTGTGGAGCTTGTTATGAAAGAGCTGCTCGGCACTGGACGCTGTGATGAATTACGGGTCTGTTCCCCCTGCCGCGGCTCACGCTGGCGGTTAGTGGTGCTTGTGCCATCAGCGTTTTTGTTTGAATTAGTAAGCCTGCATTGATAGCGCGAAGTTCTCGGATGTGGTTATTTATGCTTCATTGCTGGCGATTCCCAGTTCATTGAGGGGGTGTGACGTTGCTGGCGATTCCCAGTTCATTGAGGGGGTGTGACGTTCATTTCAGCAGTTCGCCTGCTTGTTGCGGTGGGGCTGTCCGCAGGGAATACGCCACTCCGCGCGCTCGCTAGTTTAGCTTGCCACAGCGAGATACAGAGGATCTCGCCGGCTCAGTCGTTAATGCAGCTCTTGCTTTACCGCATTTGCTGGGCATCACGTTAAAAAAGGCGACTTGCAGCCGTTACGAAAGATAGGGTTTTCGCGGTTCGACCACAGAAGATGCGGCCGTCGCCGCGCTTTTATCTCGCGAGGACGATTTCAAGCCTCCGAGGATATCGGCGATTGTCACGGGAGACTCGTTTTGCCAGCTTACTGGTCCCGAAGAACGACCTGCGGGAAGCATCGAGTCCTCCGGGACGCTCAATGAGCGTCATTGGAATCCCATCGGCTCACGGCGTCAATGTCGCCGGATCAAAGGCGCCGCGGGCGATGCAGGCCGTTACTTTTTCACTGATTGCGCCTTTCGTCGAACAATGAACCAGGGTGACACTACCGACGTTACTCTGCGCCACTACTCACCGCGGCTATACTGCCGCCATGAAGAACCCGCCTCCGCAATGGCTGCCCGAGGTGCATGTAGTGTGCTCGCGGTCCGGTAGCGCGTAGCGCGATTCTCGGCTGGGCACCGGATTGAAAGTCGGCGTGAATTGCGACGGCGATTGTTTCGCATGGGAGGCCCAACCTGAGAAAGGAGGTCGATCCAGAGACGATATGACTGATTTGATTGCTGGTATAAAGGAACGCCGTTCACGAGCGAAACCGTACTCCACTGGGTGGGGCATGATCTCTATTCTGAGCATGATCCTTTCGTCCGTCCCTGCATTCCTTTTGGCGTTCGATTTCCTTGGATATCACGCGCCCGGTCAATCTCCGCATCCGGGCACTTTGACATTGTTTCTGCTACTCGGGCTACTTCTTGCCATCGTGGGACAAGGAATGGGCGACCCCAGGAACGAAGGAATCAGGGCACCGGGATGGATTCGTCTTATCGACGTTCTCCTGATCAGGCTTGCTCTCGCAGGATTGGTGTTCATAAGTTCGGTGGTCAAGTTCGGGCTGAACGGAAGACACATTCCCTTTTATCCCGTCGGCGTATTGACCTTATTGAGCGCGTTCTTTATTGGAGCGCGATTGATCACAAAATTCATTTTCCATCTGGATCATCGAAGAAGCGCTAAGGTTTAGTGCGAACGTACGATGAGTATCGGAGCAACGGGTCGGGGTTGGGCGATTTTATGATAAGCGCGCGGGTCGCAAGGCGCTGCTGCCCCAGCAACCGTGGCGCTGAACAAAAGCGCCGTGGAGATGAGCAGAATGCGCCTGCGGTAGCGCTTTCTTCCTTCTTTTCTTTCGTCAGTCACGAGCTTCTCTGTCAATCCGATGCTCTTGCTTTACCGCATTTGCTGGGCATCACGTTAAAAAAGGCGACTTGCAGCCGTTACGAAAGATAAGAGAGCTTATTTATCTGGAATCTCATCCGAAGCCGGTTCGCCGAGTTGACGAGCGATGTAAGTAATGAATCCGTCAAGATGACAACATTCGGTGATTAGGGAAGGCAAGCGTGCTCTCATGCAATATCAGCGGAAGATCGGATTAAGTTCACAATTTACGGCGTCGAACTGAATGGAGGAAGTATCTTCGTCGAAGCTGTACCCTTCCAATGTAGCTGCGTAGCCGCGATCCAGCCACAGAATGAAGCCCATCCCGTGCTGCAAGCCTTCAATCGTAGCGTTTGGTCCGGCTCTAGTTCGATCCCCTGAAACCGCCCTCTGGCTTGAATCAACTTCAAAGCGGGTATAAAAACCCGCGCCGGTGTTCTCACGACTACGGATGACAGCCCTCGCCAATTGGCTCTCCAGTGCGCTGCGATCTGCAGGATGCATCTCGCAGACCGCATCCAGCACCTTTCTTTCCAGCACTGTGAAGCTTGGATTGATCACCATCAGCAAATCAGCCTCTGTCTCGTCTTTTCAGAATCCAATTTCTCGCGATGAATATAAATACAGGACACCAATTCCGAGATTAAGCGCTCCTGCGCGAACGACCTGCTGCGTATCCACATGTGTCGAACGCCCAATAACAAAAACCAGATACCAACTCATCGGTAGCCACAGAATGATCAGTGTCATCATGACGAGCGCCCATTGCTTTTTGTTATAAGGTGTCATTCTCGGCCCCACCAAGATCATTATTAGCGCCCACAGGAGCACTATTCCCGCCACTCCTACACCCATCTCCGTTGTGATCAAATATTCGCTCCTTTTCCGCGGGACCGCGGTGAGCGCAAAAGAAAGCATCTAAAATGGCTGCTCACCCTAGGCATGGTACCCGCCATGCACCGAAGCGCTTCCTCAATATGGCAGCTACGGTAAATAATCCCACAGACAGAGTGCCGGCCCACCAAGCGATCTCTCGTATTCTTGCGTTCCTGCGTTGAAGATAATTGTATGTATCTTCATAGCTGAGGAGAGTCACCTCACCTCGTTTCAGCACCCAAAGCCAATCGAGGTTTCGACCGAGCGAGTCATGCCGCACGTACGCTGTCACATGATCACCGGATTTTAAGTCCATGAGTGCCGGAACGTCCGCAGTTAAATCATCTTGAGTGAGATGATGAGCACCGTCGCTGGCTAGAATCATGATGTGCAGCTTTCGCCCGGCCTTTCCCGAAACGGTCACTCGCGGCGCATTTTGCACCAAGCCGCGGATGGGCTGAAGCTCACTCCTGTTCGCCACATCAAGACTTGACGCTAGCCGCAGGCCAATGGCACACATCGCAACTATGACAGCGAAAACCAGACAAAGCGCTGGCAAAGCGCGTCGATTTGTGCTGCTGCCAGCATGCGTCATTCTTATATTCCTTTAAATCAATACCTAAGATCCCTGGTGTAAAGCAATTTGCCCCCGTAGGTGGTCGCGCAGAGCGCGAGCGAAGGGACAACCGAACGTTCCGAGGCGTAAGGAGCGATTTGCAGCGATTAATATCACTGCTTCCTGATATCGGCCATAGTACGGTGCACGCCGAGTTTCTACGGCGCTAATCTGAGCCCACGGAATCACTGTCCACCGGAAATTGCGACGCAATGCAAGCCCTTCGGATTGCGAACGGACACGCCAGCCCCAGATGCGAGCGCCGTCCCATATCGCTTTTGCTAGAAGGAACGTGCCAACAGGCATCAGGATCCAGAATCTTTGAAATTGCGTTGCGCTCAACCAGAACGCAAGAATCGAGAACAAAAACTCCAAGGGCGGGGTCAGCCGGTCAAGCATCGGCGGCTTCGAAAAATCAGAAAAGCGGGCCCTACGGGCTTCGCGTCCCTTCGCGCATATCCCTTCGGGATTTCGACACAAAGTCACTAGCCCGGCACTGTCGTCATCCTCATCTTTCAAGGGCTGGAGACCTAAAGGCGCCAATTGCGAGGCTATGTCGGCTGCTTGTCCACGCGACTCCACATATACGACCAGCGAGTCGTCACCATGCGCGGCAATGTTGATGCCAGTCCGACGACAAACTTCGCGCGCTTCCTTCAGCCAGGCAGGATCTGCCGTAGTCATACGCGAAGTGTAGCCAAGCAGGCTAGGAGCTCAAACACACCGAGGTAATGAGATCAAATGACGATGTGGCTCCTACGGTACCTTTACACGCCATCTGCGGTTTGTTTGTGATTATTGCTCTTGAGATATTGCGGTCCTACTCCTCCCCGCCGTTACGAAAGATAGGATTTTCGAGAAGAAGCTGGAGAAGCCGCCTGTCCCCTGGCCGTATTGCGAACTGGAAGATTTTGTGCAGCCGCTTTCGGTCGTATGCACGGAGTTGTGTTACGAAAAACGCCGCGATGGCTTGATGCGGTGTTGCAAATAATGGAGTTGGTGAGCGCGGAAGGAATCGAACCTTCAACCTACTGATTAAGAGTCAAGGGAACATGGCATGGAGAAGTCTAGGCATGAGGTAATTACTCACGGTACACCGGCGGTACACGCTGTTGAGTT
>JAICYU010000207.1 GCA_025934025.1 Terriglobales bacterium | reverse complement strand
GCGGCCGACGTTGAACGTCTGCTGAGAATCCAAGCCCAATCCGGCGCCGAGCGCTTTATCACCACAGAAAAAGATCAAATCAATCTCGGAAGCTTTGCCGGCCGCCTCGGGCGTTTGAAGATTATGCGATTGCGCCTGCAGCTTGAGAGTCCGGAGAGCGCGTTCAAGCTGCTGATGCGAACCCTGCGACAACGTTGCGGCTTTACAGTTTGAGTAACTCTCGTTCGTTCCCCGGCGGTTTCTCTGCTCCCGCTGCCCCAATGTAGAATCGTCTTTCCGCATGGAGAAGAATCCAAAACCTGTTGATCCGCTGGTCCGGATCGTTGAGGAGTTTCCCAAGCTCACCATCACGGTGCTGGGAGACCTGATTGCCGACGAGTTCATTTACGGCGAGATTTCGCGCGTGTCGCGGGAAGCGCCGGTGCTGATTCTGCGGCATCGCGAGCGCTCGATTGTTCCCGGAGGCGCGGGAAATGCCGTCTACAATCTGGCGGACCTCGGAGTCACCGTTCTTCCCGTTGGCGTGATAGGTGACGACGAGCCCGGCCGCATGCTGCTTCATGCATTCCGCAAGAAACATATCTCCGTGAGCGGAATCAGGAGAATCAAAGGCCGGAACACCGTGACCAAAACGCGGGTGCTCGCCGGAATGACGCATACTTCGCGCCAGCAGGTGATTCGAGTGGACCGCGAACCGGACGCGGAACTCGACCGCAGCTCTATGCGCGATCTTGTATTCCAGGCGCGCGGTTATCTGCGAGCTTCCGATGCCCTTCTGATTTCTGATTACGGTTACGGTGCTGCCACGCCAGAGATGTACCACATGGTGCGCTCCCGAACATCGGTCAATGGAATCCCTGTCACCCTGGACTCGCGCTATCGCACGCTGAGCTACGCAGGCGTGACTGCTGCTACGCCGAATGAAGCGGAGTTGGAAGACGCGCTGGGCGCACGGATCGGCAACGACACGCAAAGATTGTTGCGCGCCGGCAGAGCAGTACTGCAAAAAATGCGGCTGCAATCCCTGCTGGTTACGCGCGGGCATGACGGCATGGCAGTTTTCCAGCGCGGGGCAAAGCCGGCGTTGATTCCGATTCACGGCTCCGATGAAGTCGCCGATGTCACCGGCGCCGGCGATACGGTGATCGCGACCTACACCGCCGCGCTTGCCGCAGGAGCGGATGCAGAATCGGCGGCGCGGCTTGCCAACTACGCCGGAGGAATCGTTGTGATGAAGCGCGGCACCGCGACCGTGCGCAGAGACGAACTGTTGCGGGCCATCAAGGAGGGTTGAGCTGATTCCTTCTTCCATCAAGATACAAACCGCGCAGGAACTTGCGCAGCGAGTGCAGCAATGGCGCGCGGCTGGGGAAAAGATCATTCTGACGAACGGCTGTTTTGACCTGTTGCACGTGGGACACGTTCGTTACCTCGAAGCAGCAAAAGCTCTGGGCGGAAAGCTGGTGGTCGCCATCAACTCTGACGCGAGCGCGCATACACTGAAGGGGGCTGGCCGCCCTCGCACTCCGCAGCAGGAGCGCGCGGAACTGGTGGCAGCCCTTGCAGCCGTTGATGCTGTGACCCTCTTCGACGCTCTCGACGTCCGCGAACTGGTACGCCTGTTGCGGCCGGACATTCACGCCAAAGGAACCGACTACACCGCGGAGAGCGTTCCCGAGCGCGATGAAGTGCTTGCCTGCGGCGGCATCGTGGCGATTGTTGGCGACCCCAAAGACCATTCCACCACTGAGTTGCTGAGCAGAGGCGAATGACCAAAATCCTGATCGTGCGGCTGGGCGCGTTGGGAGACATTATTCACGCTTTACCGGCAGCCACGGCGATTCGGGAAGCTCTGCCGGATGCAATGCTGGGATGGATGGTGGAAGAACGATGGTCAGAACTGCTGACGGCAAGAGGCGAAAAGCAATCGCCTTTAGCAACTAGCCCACAGAAGCCAATCGTGAATCTGGTCCACACGGTTGATACTGTCCGCTGGCGCAAAAACTTTTTTCGCGGCGCAACCGTGAAGGAGATCGCCGGAGACCTCGGCCGCCTGCGGCAGACGCATTATGATCTGGCGCTCGATTTTCAAGGAAACATGAAGTCGGCGCTGCTTGCTACGCTCTCACGCGCACGAGCAACCGCAGGGTTTCGCAATCCGCGCGAGCGAGGCGCACGCTGGTTCTACAATCACACGTTTTCGCGATTGGGCGAGCACGTAATCGAGCAGAACCTCTCGCTGGCCGGCGAGGCACTGCGACGATGGCTGGGGGAGCGGCGGCTGGAAAAAGCCGCGCCTGTGCTTCCCTGCGATCCTGCGGCGAAAAGCTGGGCATGTAATGAAATCAATAGACTGGGGATTGCAAGCTTCGCCGTCATGAACCCCGGCGCGGGGTGGGGAGGAAAGCAGTGGCCCCCGGAACGATTCGGCGAAGTCGCCAGGGCATTGGCGGTTCACAACGTTAAAACGCTGGTAAATACCGGCCCGGGAGAAGAGGCTCTGGCGAGATCAGTTGTCGAATCTAGCAGTGGGCACGCGACCAGGATCACGTGCAGTCTGGGCCAGTTGATCGCGTTGCTGCGGCGCGCGCGCTTGCTGATCGGAGGCGATACTGGGCCGCTGCATCTGGCGGCGGCGCTGGGCATTCCGGTAGTCGGAATCTATGGTCCTACTGATCCGGCGCGCACCGGACCGCTGGGCAGCCAAGCCATTGCTCTTCGCCATCCCGAGAGTGAAACCACGTTTTCTCATCATGCCACGCCGGACGAAGGGCTGCTGCAAATCACAACGGAAGAAGTGATTTCCGCTGCGCGGTATTTACTGGGGACGCCGCGTGATTAGCTGGTCGCGCGTTGCCACGCGTGTGCGAGTGCCGCTTGGCTTCCTCTTTGCTGCTGCTTACCTGTGGTTCGCGCGGCCAGGTTGGGCATGGATTGCGGCGGGCGCGGTGCTGATTGCTGCCGGACTCCTTTTACGAGCTCGTGCTTCGGGGCATATCCGCAAGAACGTTGGAGTGACGACCACCGGACCTTATGCTTACACGCGCAACCCTCTCTATCTTGGATCACTCTTCATTGCGGCCGGCTTCCTGATCGCGGCGCGCAATCCGTGGATTGCGCTGGCTGCCGTGCTGATGTTTCTCTTCATCTATGTTCCAGTGATTCGGGCGGAAGAACAATATCTTATGTCTACTTTCCCTGAATATTCCGAATATGCCGCGAGCGTGCCCAGGTTGCTGCCACGATGGCCGGTGCGCTCGCAGACGGCAAGCGCGGGCAACGAGCAGTTCTCACGGCAGCTATATATGAAGCATCGCGAATACAATGCACTCCTCGGTTCTGCTCTCATGATGAGCGCTCTTATTCTAAAAATGGTTCTGGTGCAGCATTGATCGGAAGCTGCTGGTCCTGGAAGCTGGCTCGCGCCGCACTGGTAGTTCCGGCGGCGGTGCTTGCGCTTTCGCAAACCGCGAAGAATCCGGTGGTCGGCGCGCCTGCGATTGCTGCGCCGCGGTCGGGTTATCAATATCCGGTCGGGCAGACGTACGTCTACGAAGCGGAGTGGCGGATCTTCACCGCAGGAACCGCGACATTAAGAATGGAGCGCGCGGGCGCAGAGAATCGCGTCGTAGCAACGGCGGACGCTGCCGGAACCGTGGCGCTGTTGTACCACGTCCAGGACAGGCTGGAATCTTTCTTCGATCCAACTACGTTTTGCTCGCGCAGTATCTTCCGTCATACAGAAGAGGGGTTCCGCCGTGTGGAAACCGGCATCAGCTTCGATTACCAGCGCGGCAAGGCCATTCTCGACCAGAAGAATCTCAAGAAGAATGAAACCAGACACGAGGAGCACAATCTTGACGGCAACTGTGTTACGGACCTGCTCTCCGGCATTTATTATCTGGGTTCACTCCCGCTCGAAAGTGGCAGGAGCTTCAGCTTTCCCTTAAACGATGGCGGCAATACAGTAACGGTCAACGCCCACGTTGAGGGAACAGAGCAGATCAAAACTCCGGCTGGCACCTTCAATACGCTTCGCGTCCAACCTCAGGCGGCCTCCGGAGTTCTCAAGCAAAAAGGACGAGTCTGGATCTGGTATGCCAACGACGCCAGCCGCGCTCCGGTGCAGATGCGCGCCCGCATGTATTGGGGAACGCTCACGCTGGTCCTGCAGCGCATTGAAAAGAAATAACTACTGCACGCGAAAGCGCTCGTTCAATATTCGTCGCAGACGTGGCAGGTAAATCAAGTCAAAGGCGAGCTCCTTCTCAGGAAACATTGCCAGGGCGGCCGTTTTGCAGTTCGCAATCATCTGGGAAGCTTCGTGGCGCGTCAGGTCGGAATCCTGGCTCAGCACAGAAAGCACCATGTTTACCATCAACTGAAGTCGGCGAATCAAGCGCAGCTCTTCTTCTTTCTCTGCGGCGGTCTGGAATGGCTGTAGATTGTGCTGACTTTCGTCGGGTTGGTGTACCATCCTGGCTCCCTGGGATTCGCAGAGTTCTGCTTCGTGATTGGATGAACGGCCTCGTATTCGCGTTGTTTTTCCTGCGCGTGACGATGTAGGCTGATGCTGCATCAAAGCTGAGAGGAGAACGAGATGCCCCCACAGTCCACACCGGAGCCCGAACTGGTTCGCGTGTTTGAAACAGAACAGGAATCCGAAGCAATGGTGATTCAAGGTCTGCTGACTTCAGCAGGAATAGAATCCGTGGTGGCCAGCCTCGACGCTCCCCAGAATATCTTTCCCGGCGTCGGCGGAGTCGTGGTGCGAGTGAATGCCGAACAGGCCGACCAGGCCCGCAAGATGATCGTGGAGTACAACAGCGCTCCCGAGTTGGTCGAAGAAGATGGACTCGACGAAGGTCCTGCGACCACGCCGGAGTAGACCTACCTCAAGCGATTGAGCTCAGGTTGCACAGTTTTTCCATCCAGCAGAAAAGTAATTCCGCCCAGCATGTCAGTCCGGTAAGTGCGTACATGCGCCGCCTGAAGGCGCTCCAGGACTTCCAGACGGGGATGTCCAAAAGAGTTGTGATAGCCGGCGGAAATCACGGCATATTTCGGATGAACGGCACGGAGCAGGTCGTCCGTCGTCGAGGTTGCGCTGCCGTGGTGGGCCACCTTGAGCAGATCGGCGCCCGGTGACTCGGTAACCAGAAAGTTCTCCATCCTTTTTTCAACGTCGCCCGCCAGAAGAGCGCGAGTGTTCTCGAAGGAAATCAGGAATGATAGCGAGTCATCGTTCCGCGGCTGGGTTTTCACCTGCCAATCGGAAGGCGGCGAAAGTACGCGAATGCGCGCGCCGCCCCAATCCATTTGGTCGCCGGCCACGTGCGTGCGAATGACGACGCCATTCGCCTCTGCCACCTGCAACAGATGGTCGAGTGCTGCGGTTTCCGGGTTCAACCCCAGCCACAGTTCGCGGGGATGGAAGTTCTGGACCACGCGCGCCAATCCGCCGATGTGATCGCCGTGCGCGTGAGTGAGCACAACCACGTCCAGCCGCTCCAGGCCACGCGACCACAGATACGGCGAGACTACGTCTTCTCCATAATCAAACTCGCTT
>JAICYU010000361.1 GCA_025934025.1 Terriglobales bacterium | reverse complement strand
TGAAGGTCATTTTGCCGTACGGCTGCCCGCCATGCCTGCCGGGAATTACAGGGTTTATGCCGACATCGTCCACCGCACTGGCTTTCCGGAAACGCAGGTCGGAACCATTGACGTACCATCTTCGCTCAATGCCGTATCCGGCCGCAGTCAATCTGCTGATCCTGACGATTCTGGCGTGATGGAGACAGCCGCTGCAGGAAACATTGCTCAGCTTGCGGATGGCTATCGCATGGTGTGGGAACGCCCGAGTTCTGCGCTGCATGCTGGCGAGCCGCTGTGGTTCCGCTTCCGCCTGAAAGATAGGTCCGGCCGACCCGCTCGAGAAATGGAAGAGTACATGGGAATGGCCGGCCATGCGGTGTTCCTCAGCGATGATGGCAACGTTTTTGCCCACGTTCATCCCACCGGTTCTGTTTCTATGGCCGCTCTGGCCATCGCGGGCGACAGCATGGCCGGTATGCACCGGCCTCCGCAAAATGCTGAAGTCGCTTTTCCTTACGGCTTTCCCAAGCCGGGCAATTACCGCCTATTTATCCAGGTAAAAAGAGCAGGTAAGGTGGAAACCGCCGTATTTCAGGCGAAAGCTGAGTAGCGTCCACGAAAAAACACTGCTACTTTCAGAGCCAAAGTTCTTCTGCCAGGAATCTATAAGGGACCCGGAGTTCTGTCTTGACCCAATCAGAAAAGAAAAAATCGGCAGCACAGCAGTTCAAGTCTGCGTTGCCCATGCTGCGCGATTTGGTGCGACCGCGGCGCAAGCTGCTCATTGTCAGTTTTCTGCTGTTGCTGGTTGGCCGGCTTTGCGGGCTGGTGCTGCCGGTCTCCACCAAGTTCCTGATTGATACGGTGATTCGCCAGCGCCGTCCCGATCTGCTGGTTGTGCTGGTGACGGCCGTTCTCGGAGCCACTCTGATTCAGGGGCTGACTTCATTCGCGCTGACGCAACTTTTATCGAAAGAAGGCCAGCGCGCCATTGCCGAACTGCGCTGCCGGGTGCAGTCCCATGTGGGACGGCTTCCGCTTAATTACTACGACGCCAACAAGACCGGCGCACTGGTTTCGCGCATCATGACCGACGTTGAAGGCGTGCGCAATCTCATAGGAACCGGCCTGATCGAATTCTGCGGTGGCGTGCTGACGGCCATACTGGCGCTCGCCATTCTGCTGAAGATCAACGTCTCCATGACGGTAGTCGCGCTCGGCTTTCTGCTGGTCCTGATGGTGGCTCTCGGTCGCGCTTTCAAGACCATCCGTCCGATCTTCCGCGAACGTTCCAAAATCAACGCTGAAGTCACAGGCCGGCTGACGGAATCCATTGGCGGCGTGCGCGTGGTGAAGGGCTACCACGCCGAGCAGCGAGAAGCCGACGTTTTCAGTGGAGGCGTACAGCGCCTGCTGAACAATGTCCTCAAAACGCTTACTGCAACTTCGTTCATGGGCCTTGCCTCAGCGGGAATGCTGGGGATTGTCGGGGCCATCATTATGTACATTGGCGCCCGCCAGATCTTTGCCGGACACATGACGGTCGGCGATCTTTTCATGTACACCACGCTCATGGGATTTCTTATCGCGCCGGTGGCG
>JAICYU010000033.1 GCA_025934025.1 Terriglobales bacterium | reverse complement strand
CTCTTCGCGGGCAGGAGTGCCCGCGCTTCCAACATAAATGGATCCGTGGCCAAAACCCCCTGATGCTGACGTGCCATCCCTCAAAACAAAGCGCGCCGCAAAGGCGCGCTTCGTAGATTAATTCGCTGAAGTTACTCGTTCATCGCTTGGCGGCGTCCACCGGGGACCACAGAAACCGAGTTCTGAAGCTGGAACGTCAGCACCGTTTCCGGTTTCAGATCAATCTGCTGACCCTTGGTAGCAGCGGAAACGCCGGTTCCAGCGCCTGCGCCGGCAGCCGCACCGATGGCAGCGCCCTTGCCTCCGCCGAAGACGCCGCCCAGGATGGCGCCGAGGGCCGCGCCACCACCAACTTTGGCAGCCGTGGATTTACCGCGCGCGTTTCCCTGCTTCGACCACCGGTCGGTCGCCAGGGGATAGCTCTTGCCGTTCATGACCAGGCGCGTCAACTCAATCACCAAGTCTGACTGGCCCTTGAACCGGCCGGCCGACTTCACGTCCACCACGCGGCCTTCAACATCGGCCGTGGTGGGAACTACGGTGCGGCCGTCCACCTGAATCGGAGTGGAGATCGAACCGTGGAAGGTGTCGCCCACCTGAGAAGTTTCCGAGTTCAATTCGTCATTCAGGCGAATGCTGACCTGGGTTCCTGAAGGAATGCTGACCGCCGGCACGGGAGTGGGCGCAGCCGGAGCGCTGTAATTATCGCTCGGAGCATTGCTGGCCGTGGTAGCGCCGTTTGCCGGGACAGCGGTGCGCAGACCATTGTCACTGCTGCTGGGGCTGGGACGCGAGCTGCGAGCGCGGTGTACTGGACGCCTGCTCTCACGCGCCGCCGGCGTCGGCTCCGGCGTTGCTTCCTGCTGCGTCTGCTCCGGCTCGGTATTGCCGGCCATGGCAGGAGCGCCGACCTGAAGGTTGTTGACCACCGTCTTTACGCCGTCTACCTGGGCAGCATCGCTGGCTGCGGCGTTGCGGGCAGCATCGCTGCTCACGTTTCCGGAAAGGGTCACCACGCCGCTGTTGGCGTTAATCGTAAGCTGCTTGTCGGGAACATTGCTGTCGGCATTAAGCTTGTTTTGGACGTCAGAGGCGATCTGCGCATCTGTGCGTCCTGCGCGCGTACACCCGGCTAACAGCGCCAGGCAGGCAAGGACCACCCAAAGAGAATGTCTCTTCATATTCTTCGCTCCTGTAAATTGGTGGCGTTTGTATCGTCTTAGATGCAAAGCTGCTGGATTCGACTTTTTCTGTATGTAAAGTTTTGTCGGCCAGATCATTCCCGTCTTACCAGCGCAAGGTTCTTCTACCACCTGAATGGGACCAACTCTCCTGATTCTAACCCCGCTGCGCTTCCAAGGTTGCAGGGAACATCCTTAGATTGCACCAACGTAACCGCTTAGGCAGAAGTACGATTCTTTCTGCCACAGCCCTCAAATCCGTGCGGGCGAAATTGAAAAATTCTCATCATGGGTTGAATGTCACAGGTGGAGCCTTCTCGCAGCATTCGGAGCTGGCCAACGGTGACAGGAGGGTTGGGGAAAAACCTTTGGGCGAACGCCGCGACCATGAGCATCAGCGGCATAGGAATGTGAAGTGCAGGTTTGCGGATCCCGGCGCAGCGGGCAATCTCGCTGAGGACTTCGTTCAGTGAAAGCTCGTCCGCTCCGCCGAGTTCGATGGTCTGATTCCGTGCAGCTTCTTCGGCCAGCGCCTTTTCCAGACAGAAAGTGACGTCGTCAATAAAGATCGGGCAAAAGAGTGGGGAGCCATTGCCCGGAATGGGACGGACAAGAGGGGCTTTGCGCATGATGTCCATCATCTGAGTGACAAAGCCGTCGCCAGGACCGAAGATGAGCGATGGGCGCAAGATACAGAATGGAAGTCTGCTGCTGCGCACTTCTTCTTCCCCTTTCCATTTGCTGGTCTGATAAACAGCCACCCCATCGGGCCGCACTCCGAGCGCGGAGAGGTGAATGAAGCGACCGATGCCGCTGTGTTGGGCAGCCATGACAACATTTCTGGTTCCAACGTGGTGGACCGCTTCGAACGTATTGCTTCCCTTCTCGGCGATGATGCCGACGAGATGAATCACAGCGTCGCAGCCCTGAATGGCGGCGTCCAATCCTTCGCTGGAAACAACATCTCCCGGGAAATATTTGCAGCCGGCACTCTGCAGAAGCGATTTCGCCTTTGCAGAGTCTCGCACCAGCGCATTTACGGAGTGGCCTGCGGCCAACAGCCGCCGCAACGTGTGGCTGCCGACAAAGCCTGTGCTGCCGGTGAGAAAAACTTTCATGTCAGGATTTTAGAATTCTTTTTCAGATGGACGAAATGGACGAGAATCTCTGGACGGAAGTAGACACGAATTCGTCCCAAACGAAGCATTAAGAGTGGCAGTTTGAGGGTTGCGCCGGGATATGGTACAACTTCCCGTCGCCGCCATGTCCCTGAGAGTCGCACGAGGTGTTTACAATCCGGAGAGCGATCGCTTCCATTTCTACGTTTCGTTCAAGCCGACGCTCGATCCAACCTCGGATGAGCGCGGTTCTGAAGCCGAGTACAAGATTGACGTTGCCGTCTCGGTAACTGAAACCGGCGAGCTGGCGGACCTGGCGTTTACCCTTCCTGATCTCTGCCGCAATCGGCGGTGCCTGGACTACATCTCGCGCACGCACTCAGCCAGCGTGATTGATGATCGCGTGTTTGTGACCGTGCCCGGCCTGAGCGGCGATTCCGTCCTCGAAGCCAGCGGCATTCTAGAACTGGATGGCGCGGGAAAAATCATGGGCCTGGAAATCTGCTGACTTGCTCTGACACACATTTGTCTCTGCCCTAAAATAATTCTGTGGGCCTTCATGACGTGATCATCGCGGGCGCGGGAATCATCGGAGTCTCCCTCGCACTGGAGCTGCGCGACGGCGGAGCGCGCGTGCTGGTGCTGGATGAGCACGAACCCGGACGCGGAGCGTCGTCTGCTGCTGCGGGAATGTTGGCGGCAACTGATCCGGAGACTCCAGCCGCTCTGCGCGCATTTGCTCTCCAAAGCGCGAGGATGTTTCCCGAGTTCGTCAAGCGAATAGAAGCAGACTCGGGCCTCAGCGTGGATTTTCGCCGTCAGGGCACGATTGTGCTGGGCAGCGGGCCGTTTCCTGAAAATCATCAGCTACTTTCGCGTTCTGAACTGGCTGGGCTTGAACCTGATCTCGACCCCGGAACTCACCAGGCCTTTTTTGTCGCCGAAGATGCCGTTGATCCATCTTTGCTGATGCAGGCTGCGCTCCGTGCTTCCGAAGCTAATGCAGTTGAAATCCGTCCCGGAACCAAGGTGCTGGGCATGCGCGGCGGAGCAGGCCAAGTTGAAGTGACGGCGGATAAAGGAACGCTGAGTTCGGCGCAGGCAGTGAACTGTTGCGGAGCGTGGGCAGGCGCTCCGGTAAAGCCGCGCAAAGGACAGATGCTTTACCTTCGCGCGGAACGGACCGGAGTTCTGGAACACGTGGTGCGCGCACCCGAAGCCTATATGGTTCCGCGCAGCTCAGGAAAAATTCTGGTGGGCGCGACGGTGGAAGACGTTGGGTTCAATACTCAAGTCGAGCCGGAGGTAATTGAGCGCTTGCGCTCGGCGGCGGTTCGTTACCTGCCGCAGCTTGCTTCGGCGCCTGCGATTGAGAGCTGGGCCGGCCTGCGTCCCGGAACCCCCGACGATCTTCCCCTGATGGGAGAAACGGAGAGCAAAGGAGTCTTCATCGCCAGCGGTCATTTCCGCAACGGCATCCTTCTGGCGCCCGCGACGGCCCGCGTTATGGCCCAACTGATGCGCGGAGAAGAGCCTGCCACGGATCTGATGGCGTTTTCACCGCAGCGGTTCGCTCCCGCGAGGGTCCAAATTGGCTGAATTGGCTCTGAACTTTGCGGAATCCGTGAAAAAATAGCTGCGTGGACCTTCAGCTTCTTTTAATTCACCTGCTCATCAAGATGGGTGTCGCCACGGCCGTAGCCAGCGCGCTGGGCCGCTCGCGCGAATTCAAGAAGCTGCTCTTCTCCCGCCGGCGCACATGGCAGCAGAATCTGTGGTTCATTCTCTTCACCTGCTTCCCTTTCGCGCTGGGTGTTTACATCCGCTTCAACGTCAAGAACTTTCTCGCCGCCGACATGGGTTTTGAAGCCTCCATCCTGATCGGAGTCGTCGGCGGCCGCGTGGCCGGAACCCTCGGTGGAGCACTGATCGCTCTTCCCGCAGTTTTCTATGGCGAGTTTCTTACCCTGCCGGTCAACCTGCTCACGGGACTGCTGGCCGGCTCGTTACGCGCCTTCTGCCGCAACGAGGAGGACATCTGGACCTTCTCTCCCTTCATTGATCTTGGGGTCTATCGCTGGGTGAAGCGAAACGTACGGCATCCGCGCATTGATTGGCAGACCGCATTTTTCCTGATCATCATCGCGCTGACGGCGGCGCGGCTGGAAATTCATTACGCCGCGCCCAAGCGGTTGTGGGCGCTTTATCTGCCTTCACCGCTGGCCATGGCAGCGGTATTTGCCACCGTGATTGCCACGGTCGCGATCCCCATCAAAATCTGGAACAACGCGCGCATTGAGATGAAGCTGGAAGAGCAGGAGCGCCTCTTGCTCGAGGCGCGGCTCGACGCGCTGCAAAGCCAGATCAATCCGCATTTTCTGTTCAACACGCTGAACTCCATTTCCTCGCTGGTGCGCTTTGATCCGGACCGCGCGCGCGAGCTGGTGCTGAAACTTTCCAAAATCCTGCGAAGGCTGTTGGGAAAGCACAGCGAGTTCGTGCAGTTGCGCGAGGAACTTGAGTTCATTGACGATTACCTCGACATCGAAGTCGCGCGCTTTGGCCGCGACAAGCTGCGGGTTTACAAGCACCTTGATCCGGACACGCTGGACGTGGTGGTGCCTTCGATTCTGCTGCAACCGCTGATTGAGAACAGCATCAAGCACGGACTCGCTCCCAAAGTGGATGGCGGCAGCATCACCATCCGCAGCCGGCTTCAGGAAAACAAGCTGATCATCCAGGTGGAAGATGACGGCGTAGGAATGAGCGCTCCGCCGGCCGTTGCGGCCCACACCATGGGATCGGGCAAAGGAATCGGCATGGCCAATGTGGCGGAGAGGCTGCACGTTCTGTTCGGCGATGAAGGCAAACTGATCGTGCAAAGCCGCGACGGAAATGGCACGCTGGTGCTGCTGGAATTTCCTGTGCTTCACCAGGAAGCCGCGGGGCAGACCACGCTGGCAGCCATTTACGCCGCCCGCTCCAGCACGCGCTTGTAGAAGGCTTCATATTCCGGAATGATCTTGGTGGAGCAGAAGTTTGCCTGCGCTTCCCACCGCGCGAGCTTGCCCATCTCGCGATGGCGCCGTTCGTCAGAGAGGATTTCAATCGCGCAGCGGGCCATCGTTTCCACATCTCCCACTTGCGCCAGATACCCCGTGCGTCCGTGCTCGATCACTTCCGGCACGCCGCCAACTGCGGTGGCAACGCATGGGACTTCACAGGCCATGGCTTCCAGCGCTGCCAAGCCAAAAGACTCAAGCTCACTCGGCATGAGCATGAGATCGGCGACTGATAATTTTTCACTCACCCGATCCACCTTGCCCATGAATTCCACTTTCTTGCGCAGGCCCTTTTGGCCCACCAGCCATTCGGCGCGCGATCGTTCCGGCCCATCGCCCATCAGCAGCAGACGAGAAGGAATCTGCTTCTGCACGCGGTCGAAGATTTCGATCACATCGCAAATCCGTTTCACCGGCCGGAAGTTGGAGACGTGCACCAGGATGCGCTCGTCCGGCGCAGCAAACTTTCCGCGGTTTTCCTGAGCTTTGGGATCGCGACAATAAACATCGCAGTTCACGAAGTTGTAGATCACCTCAATAGGATTGCGGATCTCAAACTCCTGCACCGTGCGTTTCTTCAGGTAGTTGGAAATTGCCGTAACACCATCGCTCTGCTCGATGGAATAACGAGTCACAGGAAGATAGGAGCGATCGGCGCCGACGATGGTAATGTCGGTTCCGTGCAACGTGGTTACGAAGGGCAGTTTGCGCGGCCGGTCCGCTGCGGCCAGCATCTGGCGCGCGAGCAGAGCGCTGACCGAGTGCGGAATAGCGTAATGCACGTGCAGGATGTCGAGATCGTAAATATCGGCAACTTCTGCCATCCGCGTGGCGAGTGCGAGATCGTACGGCGGGTACTCGAACAAAGGATAGAGCGATACGGTGACTTCATGAAAAAAGATGCGTGGATGCTGCGCGTTCAACCGGATGGGCTGCTGGTAAGCAATAAAGTGGACCTCGTGTCCGCGGTCGGCCAGCTCGATGCCAAGCTCGGTGCCTACTACTCCGCTGCCGCCATACGTCGGATAACAGGTAATTCCGATTTTCAACAGGCGCTCCTCGTGTAGCGTTTGGATTCAGAATACCAATCGAGGATTCAGAAAGGTCCTTGCATCCTCATTACAGTTCAGCAAACGAGATGAGTTGGATCCCGCGGCGCGCGATGGTTTGCTTAGTCGCGTCAGAAGTGAGTGCCTGCAATTCAATTTCGCGCGAGTTCGTGAGCCGGGTCTCCGCCGCCTGAAGATCGGCATCGTTGAAGCCGGGATGACAGACCAGCTCCCACGTTCCCTCGGGTAGCGCATCCAGAATGGCTTCCAACATTCGCTGGTCCAGCTTGCCGGTAGCAGCGATGCCCACAGTTCCGTCAGTGGTCTTCATTCCGACCTCGGCGACGCCCTTGCGAAACTCGCCGCCAAACACGCGAAACGCGCTCACTCCGGCGCAACGAAACCACATGCCCGGAGTCGCCAGCATGCGCCGGCCCAACCGCACACGCGTCGGCTCGAACGGGTTTCTCACCGCGTGAACCCCGCATTCCTTCGCGGCCCGAAGTACCGGCCGCAATACCTGGGGAAAGATGTGCGTGTGTTTATGGCTGTCAACGTGAGTCACCCGGAGACCGGCCTGCTGGATCTTGTAAATTTGGGCCGCAACTTCTCTCTGGACTTCGTCGCCAATAAGCTTCCCTCGCAGTGCTGTCTGTGCAAAATCCTTGATGCTGTTCTTGAACCTTCCTGATCCGTTAGTCAGAGGCGCAAGACCGTTGAGCATGGGGACGCCGTGGATCAGCACGGCATGGCAGCCGACTCCGAAAGCGGCAGACGCCTTGGCCAGTTGCACGGCTTCATCAAACGCGGGCGAGTTGGCAATCAGCGTTGTGGAGGTGACCACACCGCGGACGGAAGCTTCCAGAATTCCCCGATTGACTCCGGAAGTCATCCCAAAGTCGTCAGCATTAACAATGAGCCGGCGCACGAGGGCAGTCTAACAAACAGTACGAAGCGAAAGGCCAGTCTTCAAGGGAATCAAAACTCTTGCTGAAATACAATCGCCAACTATGAAGCCCGTGCTTGAATCCGATGTTTCCACGCTCGATGGCATCCTGAATGCCTTATATAACCTGCTCTCCGGACCCGCCGGACAGCCTCGCGACTGGGACCGTTACCGCACTCTGTTTATAGACGGCGCGCGTCTGATGCCGGTGGTCGCGGTGCCCGGTGAGAAGCCCCATGTGCGCCAACTCACCCTTGAGGATTACATCCGGCGCGTCGAGCCCATCTTTGCCGTCGAGCACTTCTGGGAGCGCGAGACCAGCCGCCAGACCGAAATCCTTGGCCGCGTCGCGCATGTGCTCAGCAGGTACGAGTCGCTGCGGGATCCAAGTGGGCCGCCTTTCGAGCACGGCGCCAACAGCATGCAACTCTTCTACGACGACTCGCGCTGGTGGGTGATCAGCATCATGTGGAACACATCACGCAGCGTCTAAGGTGTAACCGCCATTGAGCCCTCTCGCCTGCCCGGCATTTCCTTGAGCAATGAACCGGTGTGCCGGTGAAACCGATTGCGTTAAGCGGTTTTGGCGGCGGGTTGGGGCTGCTTTTCATCCAGGAAGGCTTTGATTTTTTCCAGCAGCGCGGGAAACAGGTCTTCTTTTTGCAGGCAGGCGACCACATCCTTCCCGCCGTCCACCGGACCGTAGCCGGTAACGATGATGACGGGAATGTTCGGATCTTTTTGGTGGACGCGCTGGGCCAGTTCGATGCCGTTCATGCCGTCCATGCGGAAGTCCGTGACCAGGATGTCGAAGTCCTCTTCGTCGAATTTTCGGAGAGCGTCCTCGCCGTTGTAGGCGCTCACGGCACGGTAGCCTTGCATTTCCAGGATCTCGCAGCTCAACCGCGCGAGAACTTCATGATCGTCAACAAACAGGATGGCTCTCATTCCACTCTCCTGAACCTTTATCTTGGAAGATCACAACGGCTGGCCGTGGGCGAAAAGACACAACGTCCACTCTCGTTGGTTTCCAAAGTCACTCTAAAAGATGCCTGCGAGCAGCTGTTTATTCGGTGCATAACCACCCCCTTGGAGGCTTTTTATTCACCTGCCGGTGGCACATATAGCACCGGCACGTTGCTGTTCTTCACCAACTGGTTGAAAGCCGGCACGTCGGTTGACAGTATCTGCTTCCAGGCCGCCAACTGCTGATCAAGTTGGCTGCGCAACATCTTAAACACTTCGTATTGCTGCTGTGTGGGCGCGCCATCACCCGCCTGGACAATACCACTTAAGCTATCCAACTGCTCATTCAGCATGTTGGGGAAGGCCAGATTTGCTTCCGAACCCTTCATGTTTACCTGGATCAACCGCTCTTCCACGGGCGCCATTTTCTTGTCTAACTCTTCCGATTGCTGAAGTAACGGTTTAAGTTTCGAGTCAGACGCAAAGCGCGCGTGCAACGACTTGAGCTCCCCGCGCATATCGCGAATCTGATTCACCGCCTGATGATCGTCCTGGTTGGCGTCTCGCACCTGGACGGCGAGATCATACTGCTTTTGCAGGTCTTCCATCTTCACGTTCTTCACGCGCGGATCCATCACGATTTCCAGCGGCTGCGTCTGGCTCTGCCCGCCCACGGTCAGCTTGACGGTGTAATGTCCGGGCATCACCAGCGGCCCTTGCGGACCCTGATCGCTATAAAACGCTCCCGGAATCGGAACCGGAGCTTCCCAACGCAGGTTCCACGCGTAGCGATTCATGCCCGCTCCGGCTGGAATCGTGGTGACCTCTTTCACCTGATCGGGCCATTCCGGCGGCTGCTCCGGAGCTTTTTTCTCACGGCTGGAAAGCGAGCGCACCAGTTTACCGCTGCTGTCCAGGATTTCAAGTTTTACTTCATCTTTCGGCGCTGAGTTGAAGTAATAATCAATGATAGCGCCCAGCGGAGGATCATCTCCCACCGGCCCGCGCCGATCGATGTCCGTGGGCAGATGCAGGCGCAGCGCCGTCTGCGGCTTATAAAGGACCACCTCAGCCGGGGCGGCGCCGGGCTCAATCTGGCGCAGCGGCGTGATGTCGTCCAGCACCCAGAACGCGCGTCCATGCGTCGCCACAATCAGGTCATCGCCATGAATATTCAGATCGTGAATTGGAACCGCGGGCAGGTTCAGCTTCAGCGGCTGCCAATGGCCGCCATCGTCGAGCGAAAAGTAAACGCCAAGTTCGGTCCCGGCAAAGAGCAGCCCTTTGCGCTTGAGATCTTCGCGGACAGAATGCACGTAAGCGCCTTGCGGAATGCCGTTGGCAATCATGATCCAGGTTTTGCCGGAGTCGCGCGTGCGATAGATCATCGGCCGGAAATCGTCAAACTTGTGGCGATCCACCGCAACGTAAGCCGCGCCTGCTTCAAAGTGCGAGGGCTCCACAATGCTCACCAGCGCTTCCGGCATCTCTTTCGGAGTCACATTGCTCCAGTGCTGACCGCCGTCGGTGGTCAGTTGCAGCAGGCCGTCGTCGGTACCCACCCAGATCATGTTGCGCTGCACCGGCGACTCGGCGATGGCAAAAATCGTGTCGTAATATTCAACACTCGTTATGTCCAGCGTGATCGGACCGCCGGAAGGCTTTTGTTTCGACTTGTCATTGCGCGTAAGGTCGCCGCTGATCGGAGTCCAGCTCTGCCCGGCAGTCGTCGTCTTGTAGAGCGTGTCTCCGCCCCAGTAGAGCGTGTTGGGATCGTGCGGCGAGAGCACCAACGGCGACGTCCAGTTAAAGCGGTGCGTCAGCTTATCGGCGCCATTGCCGGAGACATCCAGCGGCCACACTGAGATGTCAGTAAGCTGCTCGTCGCGATGGTTGTAGCGCGAGATGAACGCTTCACCATCGGCAAACACGATCTCCGGATCAGGCGGGTACGGCGCGATATAACCACTCTCGCCGCCGCCCACCGGATACCAATCCTGCCGGCCGATTACGCCTTCATCATCAAAGCTCTTGATGGCCACCGTGGAGTTGTCCTGCTGCGCGCCATAAATGTAGTAAGGCCAGCGATCGTCGGTAATCACATGGTAAAACTGCGCGGTCGGCTGGTTGTATTGCGTGCTCCAGGTGTTGCCGCCGTCAATCGAAACATCAGCCCCGCCGTCGTTGCCGTTGATCATGCGCCGCGGATCATCCGGATCAATCCACAATCCGTGATGGTCGCCGTGCGGCGCAGGCAGCAGGTTGAAACTTTTGCCGCCATCGGTGGAGCGGAACATTCCCGTATTCAGCACGTAAAGCGTGTCCGGCGATTTCGGATCGGCAAAAATGTGCGTGAAGTACCAGGCGCGCTGGCGAAAGCGGCCGTCTTCATTCACCAGCGTCCAGTTTTCGCCGCCATCGTCAGAGCGATAGATGCCACCCTGCTTGGACTCAATCAGCGCATACACCCGGTTCGAGTCCGCGCCTACCGTCACGCCGATTCTGCCCATAATTCCCGCCGGAAGCCCGTGCCCTTCCAGCCGCGTCCAGCTCGTTCCGCCATCGGTGGATTTGTACAGCCCGCTGCCCGGCCCGCCGCTATTCAGGCTCCATGGCGTGCGATACACCTCCCACAGCGAAGCAAACAGCGTCTTGGAATTGTTGGGATCAAACACAACGTCAATCGCGCCGGTCTTGTTGTCCTTATATAGGACCTTCTGCCAGGTCGCGCCGCCGTCGCTTGAGCGAAACAGCCCGCGCTCTTCATTCGATCCGTAGGCATGGCCCAGCGCGGCCACAAAAACGATGTTCGGATTCTTCGGATCAACAATCACTGCGCCAATGTGCTGCGTGTCTTTCAGGCCAAGGTCTTTCCAACTCTTGCCGCCGTCCACCGACTTGTAAACGCCGTTGCCGTAAGAAATATTGCCGCGAATGCAGGCTTCGCCCGTGCCCACGTAGATGATGTTGTGGTCAGAAGGCGCAACCGCAATCGCGCCGATGGAGGCGATGTTCTCGCTGTCAAAAATCGACTTCCAGCTCACGCCGGCGTCGGCGCTCTTCCAGACGCCGCTCGAAGCTCCGCCAAAATAGAAGACGTCCGGCTCGCCGGGAACGCCGGTCACCGCCAGCACGCGCCCGCCGCGAAACGGCCCCACCTGCCGCCAGCGCATCGCGCCAAACAGCTTTTCGTTCACCTGCGCCGGAGCCGCTGCCTCGCCCGGACGGACCGCCGCCTTCTTCTGCTGCTTGCCCGCGCCGCTTTTTTTGGCGTTCTTGTCTTCGCTTCCCTGCTTCGGCGGATGCGACTGCGCCATCACTGAAAGAGAAACCAACAGCAAAACCGAAAACAACACCGCAAACCCGCAACCCCGTTTCCGCAACCCCATGGGTAATCTCGTCTCCTGATGTAAGTTCAAGCGCATCATCATACGCTTTTCATCCCACCGAAAGCACCGGCCATACCAGATCCGCGCTCATCCGCGTCAATCCGCGGTAAGGTTTTGGTTTTTTCCTCTGCTTAGTGTCAATCAGCGGTGAGGTTTTGTTCTTCCGTTCGCGGCCCAAATTTCTCCGTGCCTCCGTGCCTCCGTGGTTATGCTCATTGCTCGATCCGCTGTGGGATACCACGCGCTAACTCCTTTAGATCCTGGGATGGGGAGGGATAGGGGACCTCCGCTGGTCTCCTCTCTGCGCTCTCCGCGCCCTCTGTGGTTCCGGATTTCAATCATCACTCTTTGGCAATTTCGGCCTATTTTGACAATCCAGCTCTGACCCCTTCCTCTCCTTTCATCCCTATCCATCCCACTCAACCCAGGAAATTGTGGGTCATACCAGCAGAACTCCAACCGGTAGGAGACTCGCGAGGCCGCGACTTGAAGTCGGCGTAGGACTCTCCTGGTCTTCTTCTTGTCTGTGTTTCTCAGTGGCTTCTGTGGCTGACTTGGGTTGTTCTCTGCGTTCCTCAGTGCCCTCTGTGGTGAAAGGGTTTTGGTTTTCAATGGGAGAAATGGACTGCGTAGACATGGCGACAATGTCCTTATCGTGCGGATTTTATTTGCAGCGTTCAGGTCCTTCCGGAGCTTTGTCCGGGAGCGATCTCACGCCGCCCTGGGCAGAACGCCCAGTTCATGCAAGATTCAGCTACTACAAACCCCATTTTGCCACAATCTCTTCGCCGATCAACAGCGAAAATAGGACAGGGTCTCTGGACGTGCAAAAGTACACCGGGCGGAGGAGCAATTGGACATTTCAGAGCTGGGTATTACCTGACAGATAAACTCGAGGTCGTTGGCAGCCGCCAAGTAGCGCCAGGTCACCGCCCGTAAAAGGAACGGGCGCCCGACTTTCGCACCTTTTGCAAGGAACGTGGGTGTCCCTCGAGGAAAACGAAACCTCCGTTAAGCAAAGACTTTCCCTGCCGACCCATAAGCATCGAGCCTTGGCGCACCCAACATGAACAAAGGATGCCTTGCAAGCAGTGACGAGGCAATGAAATCAGCAACATCATGTGCTAGATTGTTGAGCGTTTTCTATTCAAAAAGGATGAGAATCTTCACCCAGAGCGAAATCCAAGATGCGTATGCCGAGACGTTGCAACGAGCGGGAATGTCATGGCCAGTTCTGATCCAACGCGCGGGCCGCGCGGTGGCGCAGTTCTGCGCCGCCCATTTCAAATTCACAACGGTATGTGTGATCTGCGGAAGAGGCAGGAGTGGTGCGCGTGGACTTGCTGCGCTGGATTCTTTCAGGCAAATTGCCGAAGGCATTTCTTTGGTTCTTCTGGCAGCTTCCCCTGATGATCTTGAACCTGACACAGCAGAGTTTTTACTACGGCTGAAGCACGAGCCAATCTGGATTGCATCGGAGGGGGATTTTCAGGCACCCGAGTTTCAGGAGGCGCTTCAGGCCGACCTGATCATCGATGCCATTGCAGGCGGTTCCAAGCCTCCTCTTCCCCCGCTTTATCGCAAAGCAGTAGAAGCTGTGAATGACGCTTTCGGGACCATCGTCTCCGTGGACGCGCCTTCAGGAATTGATGTCGACAGCACACTCCCGTTTCATCAATCGGAAAACCACGCCACCTTCGCTCATGGCATCATCACTTTTGTCGCTCCCACGCCTGCACATGTTTTTGGAGAACTCACTGCAGGGCCCATTGCAGTGAGTGAGCTCGGCGTTCAACCTGCATTTGTTTTCAATGCAACCCAACTGCAGGTGGCTACGGGGCTCGAGGTGGGAATCGCGTTTCCACCACGCGTACCCGATTCACATAAAGGCAAGTTCGGTCATGTAATGGTGATCGCCGGATCCGCCGGAAAATCCGGGGCTGCGGTTCTGGCCGGGATGGCGGCCCTCCGCACCGGAGCGGGATTGGTGACGGTCGCCTGTCCTCGATCCATTCAAGCGATTGTGGCAGGATTTGCACCCGAGATCATGACCGAAGCGCTGCCGGAAACTCAAACAGGTTCCATCGCCGGTGCGGCTGGCGAGTTCGTAGATAAGCTCATCGCAGGAAAAGATGTAGTTGTGCTCGGACCGGGGCTCTCACAACACCAAGAGACTGTGGAATTCATACGGCAACTGGTGGGCCGTTGTCCTGTGGCTCTGGTGTTAGATGACGCCGGCATCAGTGCTTTTTCCGGACGCCCGGCCGAGTTGAAGAACGCAGTCCTTCCTGGAGTGTTTCGCGTTCTTACACCGCATCCCGGCGATGCGGCCCTCCTGCTCGGACTGCCCGCCAGCGAAGTGCAATCCGATCGAATCAAAATCGCTCAACGAATCACAGCTGAGACCAGCTCATGTGTTGTGTTAAAAGGTTGGAGAACTGTCATCGCCGGGATTTCAGGCGAGACCTGGATCAATATGACCGGTAATGCTGCCATGGCTAAAGCCGGAGCGGGCGACGTGCTCTCTGGAATCATTGGCGCGGCGCTGGCTAGACAGGCCGCAACTGCAGAACTCTCAAATACCACGAACACCACGCCGGAATTAGAGCAGCCTCGAACGTGGGCGCATGAGCTGTATGGAACCGATCGAAGACTAAAACTAAGACAGCTTCAGACTGAGCAACTGGAGCGCAATATCCAGAAGGGAGCCGCATTCCTCAAAGACGTGAGCGTGGCCGCGGCTGTGCGTCTGCATGGCATCAGTGGGGACCTCGCGCGTGACGATCTTCACGAGAATACAGTGATAGCGCGCGACCTGATGGAAAATCTCTCAGAGGGGTTTCACAGCTGCGAACTCGAGATGGAGCGCGGACTTTTCTATCTTCAAAGATAGACTGCCGGTATCCTAGTACCTTTGATAACGCCGTCTCCGCCTGCTCAAGGAGGGCCGCGCCTCGCGATCCACGATCCGATCGAGCTTGATCTTGATGAAGCTGTTGATGCCGTGAAGCTCGCAGAGTAGTCCTTCCATGCCGAACGCGACAAATTCCGTAAGATCGGGGCACGGTCCGTGTGACTGTTTGAAAAGTATTCTGTGGTATCGCTCCTCATTTTCGTAGAAGTAGTTCGACAGGGCGTAAAATCCGTGTCCGTTATATCCACGTTGAAAGAGAATACCCGCTGAAACAAGGCGCGATAGCCGACCATTGCCATCTTCGAAAGGATGGATGGTAGTAATAAAGAAGTGGCCCACCAATGCGTGAATAATCGGTGGAAGATGGGCCAGCCTCTTCCCGTTGATGAACCGGACAAACTGCTTCATCAATTGGGATAGTCTTGAGGCAGGGGCGCCCGCATGAAACCCGATCTCCTTTGAGCCTGTGATCACCTGCCGGCCTGCCTTCCTCATCACACCGACAGTCTCGGATCGGATGCCGGCCTCTTCCGCTAGCATCCGATGTATCTGGAGTATGTCTTCGAGTCGCATCGGCAGATTTCCGGGGGCAAAGCGCTGCTTCACCCATTTATGCGACTGCCCTGCATTGGCCATCATCAACCTGAATTTTCGGGTGCGGATTTCATTTTCCAGTTTATCTCCGTGCGCAGAGGGCATTTCAAGCAGAGCAGCTCCCGCTTCTTCTACGGCCTTCTCACGCCATTGCGGAGGAAGGATCTGCAACGATGCGGCCGCCTTGCAGGCCTCAATCGCTGCAATGTGCGGCAACAATCGAGACATGTCTAGCCTGAACGCGAATTGAAAGCAATTCCAGTTTAGAGGCATCTCTGTTTAGTAGAAGATTGCGGCTCCGGGTTTCAGTCCCGGAGCCGCGATGTGGTGCTTTGCCAGCCGACGCAAGGAACGCAGCCACAAAGGTAGTGATAGAGCCATTTCCCGCAGGATTTCTGCGGAACTATTTTGTGGGGCTTGTTTTTACCGCGCGAATCACTCCTCCAGCGGTCATTTTCTGGTCTTGGGACTCCAGGAACTTAATGAGCGCGGCCATGTCTTCATCGCCAACGGGCAGCTTCGGCATTTGTACCTCCTTGTATTTTCTAAACAAGGCGATAGCGATAGGGTCGTTTTCGGCGAGCAGCTTCGCCGGCTGACGTATGAAACGGACCAGCCAATCGTGGTCGCGGGTTAAAGTTACGCCCAATAGGTCCGGGCCAATGTTGTCGCCCCGCCCAATGGTGTGGCAGGGCGCGCATTCCTTTTTGAAAAGATATCCTCCTGGATCGAGGTGGAGCGGAGCGGCCTCTGCGCCAGCCTTGGTTGGCGACGTAGTGCTTGGGCTTCGCCAATCTCCCATGAGGTTCCCGATCAGGTTAGCGAGGAATTTCGGATTGTCGGTGGCTGAATCGCGCATCCACTGTCCTGTTGCCTCGTTACCGATCAGCAAGTGGGGCGTGTGTCCGTCTTTATTGAGCGAGGGGTCGGAATATAAACCCATCTTCTTGCTGATGAGATCAATGTCTTCTTTTTTGCCTGTAAGAAACGTCCAACCCCGTCCGGCATGGAATTTTTCCGCATAGGCCTTCAGCACTTCCGGCGTATCCCGCTTAGGATCAATGGTGATCGAATAGAAAAAGATGTCCTTGCCGACGCGATCACCCAGAATTTGCTGAACCTGAGCGAGCCGGGCGGTTTCGAGCGGACATGAATATTGGCAATGTGTGTAGATGAGATTGATGGCTACGATCTTGCCTTTCAGAACATCATCATAGAAATGAACGGTAGCTCCGTCCTGCGTAGTCAGTGCGACGTTTGGAAAATAACCTGCCCCCCAGCGGCCGTCTGCCGATGCGGACCGGGTATAAGAAAGTATCAGGACAGCCAGCACTGCTGAAGTCCCTGCCACTCTTACCCAGTTTTTCCGTTCCATGAGATCTACTCCTTAACAGGTAAAATTCAGATTGAAATCGGCGGGCCGTCTCTTTGCCAGGAAAGACGAGCCCGCCAGCTAGTGAACTTCTTAGCAGGGGCTCTTCTGGAATTCCTGCCCGTTGCACATGATGTCATCCGGATTCTCGAAGGTCACGCCCTTCGGCGATGGAATCGGCGTGGGCAGCGGCCGCAGGAACGGTGCGCCTCCATTATCAATTTCCCAGCGCATCAGCATGGCATTATCTTCGTGCATCGTGTTGTGGCAGTGCTCCATGAACATGCCGCCCCAGTCGCGGAACTGCATGGTAAGGGTGACGCTGCCGCCCGGGCGGAGCCGATAAACATCCTTGCGGCCTTTCTCCGCCGTGAGGAGTGGAACGTTATTGCCGCGATCATCGCTTCGAGAGAGGATTTGCCCTTCCTCAAAATGAATGTGAATCGGATGGTCCCAATTGTCCCTGGCATTGACTAGTGTCCAGACTTCACGGGTGCCGAAGCTGGGCGCTGCCGTGATCCGGCCGAAATCAGCCGCGAGTGCATTCCTCTGGCCGTCAGCAGCAATGCCCCATTCGGGACTCTGGCCTCCTGCCCCCTGACTGAAGGTTGTTACCAAATCGTTCGTATCCACGTCCGGATTGTTATCGAAGACGAAGGTGCGTGTTTTAGCGACCGCAATGTTGGACAGATCGGGATTCGGAATCAGTTGCTGGTTCGCCGCTATGCTGACGTCCCGGCTGACATCAGGTTTCGCTGGATTCCGCACAATACGGAATTCCAGAAATTTGCCAACGCAAGGATCGCATTGTGGTGTAGCGAGTGCCTGACTCACGCTCAGGTCGGCATCCGGCTCTTTGCCGTCCTTATGTTCAGCCAGGTTGACCAGCCACAGCTTGTCGTTCACGTTGAAGTTGGCGAAGTCAATGACGATGTCATAGCGCTCGGCGATACCCATCTCGTCTGTCTGAGTTAACGGCGCCACCTGTGGCAGCAGGTTGCCATCATTGGCGATTTGCCAAAATGTCCGCGCGGTATTGTTAGCATCAACCAGCGCGATCTTGAAAAAGCGAGATACGCTGGCATTCAGCATGCGGAAACGATACCGGCGGCGCTCCACCTCGAAATAGGGCCTGTAGGCGAGGTTCACGGTCATCACATCGCCCAGGAACCCGTCAAAATCGAAGATATCCATGAACAGTTGCCCAGTGGAATCGAAGGCTTTGTCGGCAAGCATGAGGTTTACGTCATAATCCAGGTTGCCCCAGCCTTTGCCGTTCGATGATCCGCATGGCAGACACAGGTTCGTTCCGTCAGTCACAGTCTCATCGCCCCGGTCGAGGGAACTGTAGAGGTTGTTCATGGCAGCCATGCCCTTGTAGACGTTCTGGGCGGTAAAGCTGAACATGTGGTCGTGGAACCAGTGGGTGCTCATGGTTTCGCGCCAGTCGCCGGGCACCTTATTGATGCCGCCGGAGTCACTGGGAGCGCCGGCCTTGGGGTCTGTGGCTGCGGTGTTGATGGTGGTAAATCCCGCCAGCACCCAGGGCCAGTGATAGTCATAGAACTGCTTGGGGAAAAAATACGCGCCTGTGAAGCCGTCGTTTTCGGCTCCGTGGTGGGCATTGTGTTCGTGCATGCTGACGGTGTTTTTGCCGAAGCCGTTGTTCTGTCCCCCGTCCACCGGAAGTTGGTTGTGATAACGAAACAAAACCGGCTCGCCGTAACGCACCTGGGCCAGTTTGGGCGGAATAGTTCCATTTAAAGTCCAGACCGAATTCGGCTCTTGTACGGGAAAGCGCGAGTCAAAGCTAAAGGTCAGAGGAAGAGACTGAGCCGGATTGATCCCCGAGTTCAAGCTTGAGGCAACCCCAGGGTTGTAAGTAGTGTTGTTGGTGGCCGGAGCAGTACTTACCTCCATGGCGATCTGAGGTGGGAATGTTGAGAATGCCTGGTGCGCCCAGATGGTTCCCGGCGGACGGCCTTCAATGGGACCAGTGGTTCCGGGAGGAAACTTAAACCCAGCGTCGAGCACTTGCTGTGTCTGGTTGGCCGCCGCAGTGGGAGCTGGATTCAAGGTAGAAACTGCGTTCCGCGGCAGTACATCAAAACGGGGCATGGGCTGCGAAAATGCAGGAACACCGAATGTGGGACTGGGCGACATTCCCGTGGGAACGGAAAATCCAAAGCAACGCGATCCGCTGCTGAAAGTTGTCTGAGCATGTAACGGCCTGACAAACGGGCTCAGTCCGCCGATGGGAGCGAGCGCGCCCCCAGCGGTGATAAGACCCCACTTCATAAGGTCACGTCGGGAAACCTGTCCCTGCGAGTAGGCCTTCACAATTTCGGCCCGGTTTTTTCTTGCATCTTCTGCGTCTCTCAGTCGTTTTCTGTCGGAGTTCTCTGAGAGGAAGAAGCGATCATCACGATCATTCTTTCGGCTCATTTCTGCGCTCCTATAATTTTTCCTGCTGGTAATGCAACAGTATCCAGTCGGCAATAACCGCTGGGTTCGCAGGATGCTGGGTGCATCCGCTGGAAGGTGGATGGCGGCGAGCAGGGGAATCCATCTCCGAAATTGGGGACACCCGTTTTCGGGAGAGAAAGCCCTCCGAGGCTCAATACACCATTGAACAACGTTGGTTCCGGAAGTTGAGGTTGTCGTGCTAAGGACAGCGGCTAATCACTGTCCAAAGGCTTTCTGCATATCGTGCAGCGAGGAAGCCGCGTTCAAAAAGCGGAGGTATGTTACTGCTGGATTTTTTTAGCGTCAACAAAAATTAAGAACATCTTAAGGTTAAGTTTTGTAAGCGATCGTTTGAAGGCGAAAAGCTCGGTGCGCTTGCGATTCGGAAGATAAAACCTGAAAAAACGTGGACTTTATACGAAGAACGCTTTACTAAAGAAGGGGTCGGGAACCGCCATTGCTTCCGCTCGCTCGAACGCGCAGTGTTTTGTTGCGGATGACGTCTGCATCATCGAGCGCTTCCAGGCCGGGCGCAAACTGCCGCCAATCATCGTGTCCAAAAATAGCTGTACTGAATGCCGGTGGCGCGAATCAGGAAGTCGTACATCAGCTCGCCTCGTGCGAGATCAACGATGCGTTGGCTTGTGTTGGTATGGGAAAAAGGGAGCAAACGCTCAGGCTGAGTCTAAAGAAGCTTGCGTTACCTTGCGCAGCAATCGTCTGCTTCGATCATGGCAATATTAATGCCCTCATTTCCGATGATCAGCGCCATTACCAACGCTGCCAATGGATCGGCCCACCACCACCCCAAAAGGCCATTGAGTAGCAATCCAGCAAGCAGGATTGCAGAGAGATAGGCGCAAAAGTCGCCTTGCTTCGCATCTGCCTTCATTGCGCGGCTGCCAAGGCGGGAGGCAACTCGCCGTTTTGCTCGCGATAGCATCGGCATGACGATGAGGGAAAGCACCGCTATCACGATGCCAGGGATACTCTTATCCGGCGCTTGCTTCTGCAATAGGTCTTGCATCGCCTCCCAGAGGAGATATAGCGCCAGCAATGTAAACGACCACCCGATCACATACAGTGCTATTTTTTCATTTCTTGCCCTGCGCTCTGCGTGACGATCCCGGTGCATTCTCCACAGCATGACCGAGCCGGAACCAAGTTCAATCAGGCTATCCACACCAAAACCAACGAGTGACAAGCTTTCGGAGGCAATCCCCGCTGCGGTAGAGACTACTCCCTCCAGCACATGCCATCCGATAGTGAAGTACTCCAGTCTCTTACCGGATGTCACCACCGCAATCCTGCTGTCCTGGTTTGCCGTTGATGCGGGCATTCGTTGCTGGGAACCCGGTGACAGACGGGACGTTTTCCGAAGGCACGTTGCTGAAATCGCGCAACTCTTGAAGGTCCTGGATCAAGCCGCGCCCCACCCGAGTCTCACCCGCCGACCACCGCACCGCGCCGAACGCGCAAAAAGTGTAGGACCTTTCCGCTTCTCCGCCAGACCAGGGCTCAAACAGAACGAATCTGCACTGCATCTTGAAAATCATCCTGAAGAGATTCCTTGCAGCCGTTGAGGCAAGACTTCATTATTTGGGAAAAGCAAGCCTTCGCGAGGAATGAAGATCCCTGAGCAGTTGTCATTTATCAGTTCAACTGCAATTTTGGAAAGTACGCCGTATTCGGCTCCGACGTTGGCCCCGCCTCTGAGGTAGTCGATGGCTGCCCATCCTTTGTGATTGGCCCAGGCTTGTTGCAGATCAATCTCCGGTAGCGATTTGGCGAACTCTCGCGGATCATGGCTGAGGTATGGCCTTGAAGCTGCAAAAACGCTCACTAAGTGGGGCTTGATGTAAAGTACCGCTCTGTCATTCCTTGACGTGACAAACTGTTCAGGATTCTCAGTGGAGAAAGGAACGTCGAACGCGTGCGTGACCGCAGTAGCGAGTTCCTGCCCACTCCAAAATGACGGGTGTTTTAACAGCAACACTACTGATATGGGTCCTGATTCGCCTGGGGAATTACGACTACCGAACAACCTTGCCGTGATTTGGCGCCAAAGCTTCATGAGAAATTTGGGTAAAGCCATTCTGGATTATGCACCATCGGGCAACGGGGACGAATTGCGCTTCGTTCACTGGCGTGTCAGAAATTGAGCCGGAACAAAGACCCTCCGCTCGATGCCGATGCGGAAGCCGCGCCGCTATCGCCAAACTGACCGAAGCCGACCTCCGAATCATTGACGATTGCATTATGTCGGCAGTCAGAAGCAGGTAATTTTAAGCTGGCTAATTTGGCGACTGTGCCCGATTTTCCCCTGGCCCGGAGTATAGTTCGTGTGTGAAAAACGCCCTCCTTCCGATCATTTTCCTTTTCCTGTTCAGCTTCAGCGCCGTTGGACAGATGGAAATTGTAGAAATCGAAAAGCCGCAGCTTGCGAAGTCAATCGCAGGCGTTGTGACCGACCCTACGGGCGCGGCAATACCGGGAGTCACTGTCGAAGAGCGGTCGGAGGATTGGAAAGTAGTGCTCCGTTCCACCGCGACGGACGACCACGGTCGGTTTCACTTTTCCGCACGTTCGCGAAGAGAGGCTTTTTATCACCTGGAGCTTTCACATTCCGGTTTTGATCGGGTTCGGATTAAGCTGCAATTAGACAAGCACGCGCCGCCTGTCATCGTGGTCAAAATGCCGCTTGCCACATAGCCCCCATCCATCGCGACTCGCCTACCGTCGCGAAGGATGGGATTTACAATCTCTTCTGATCGCGCTCTTCTGATCGCGCTGGATTACTGGAGCACCGCAATGTCAGAAATTGAGCCGGAACAAGACCCTCCGCCCGATGCTGATGCGCAAGCCGCAATCGCCAAACTGACCGAAGCCGACATCCGTATCATTGACGACTGCATTCTGTCGAACATCACGCCGCGCCTTCAGAAAACCGCAATGATCGTGGCGCGCACCATGAGGGCTTTGGAAGAGCAGTTTCCAAACCTGCCGGATGTTTTCTATTCCGGGCGCATAAAACACCTTGCTGCGTCCCGCCGTGATTCAATCCGTGGGCAACCTGGACAGATTGCGTTTCAGCGAAGTGCGCCTGGCCGACAACACCTCCGGTCGTGCACACCAAGAAGTTTGACTCCCAGTCCCGAAGGGACGCTAACAACCTGTAGCCCGGCACGGCAGTGCCGGGAAAAGATTGGAAAATTCCCGAGTCCCCTTCAGGGGACGGCGACACACTAACCAGGCTCGAACCCGTGTTTCTTCAGCAGCAGCGCCAGCTCTGCCGCAAAATCTCTCTTTTTGTGATGCTGCCGCTGATTCTTTATGTACTTCGCGACATGCGCCACCTGCGAGCGGCTGACGCTGCACCCAAAATATCCCACTTGCCACTCAAATCGTGGCTGCGGACGCTCATTGAGCCATCCCGACGAATTGGCTTTCAGGACCTGCACTGCCTTGGCAATGCTGATCGAGGCGCCCAAGTTGAGCAACGCATGAACGTGATCTTCCATTCCGCCAATCTCAACTGCGTGCATGCCATGATTGGTCGCGATCCCCGCCATGTAGGCCCACAATCTTGGCTGGAGCTCTTCGCCGATGGTTTTAACGCGTTCTTTGGTGCTGAAGACAATGTGAACGTGATTGCTGACGTAGGAATTTGACAATTTGTGCCGTCCCTCCTCCACCCCAACATGCGCAAAACCGGCGCACGTCGGGGACCCCCGGCTCCTCCACCCCGCCATACGCAAAACCGGCGCACGCCGGGGGCATCGGCTCCGGGACTCGCAATTTGGTTGACCTTACCCGGCACTGCCGTGCCGGGCTACAGATTGTACCCTCCCTGCGGGAGTGGATACGTGAACAATCCGCGTCCGTTCAACAATGCGGACTGCCGGATTCCGAGACGAGTTCACCTTGGCGTGACATGCGAAGGGCTATCACGATTCGCCGATAATTCCTTTGGAGAAAGGGTTACGCCTGAACCACTCGATCTTTCCCCGACCGCCGATGGATCGTGTCACCAGCGCGGGATGTCCATGCTCTGATAACTGGAGCCGCTTTATAATCCGGGTGCGAGGTGTTCTCCAATGAAGATCGGCGTGTGCCTGGCCTGTGTACTCCTGCTCGGTTCTACCTGCTCATTCTCGCAGGCTTCACCGGCTGCATTTGACGGAGTTCAAAAGTGGAAGGACTCATTGAATGGGGCCTCCATTAGCTCTCTCAAGAATTTGTACTCCACCGATCCGCCGGCGGAGTTCATACCGAAGGGAGAAAAGCCAGTACCGGGCATTTCTCCTGAAACCGATTTTTGGCAGAAGCTGATTTCTTCCGGCATGACCGACTTTGAAATCAGCCCAGTCGGAGAACAGGACCGGCAGGGACTCCATCTTGTGACTCTAGCGGTTTCGATGAAGACCAAGACCCCGGATGGTCTGCGAACCCGCTATGTAACGGAAAATCAAGCGTGGCAAGAACAGCGTGACGGCTGGCGCATCGTAAT
>JAICYU010000151.1 GCA_025934025.1 Terriglobales bacterium | reverse complement strand
CGGGCCAGGTGCGCGTGCTTCAGGCCAAGTCTGAATCCGACGCCATGAGGTACACGCTTCCCCTGAAGCAGAAGCAGATTGAGCAGTCGCGCCTGGAAGCCGAGGCGCAGAAGGAAGCCACCATCAAGAATGCGGAAGCACAGGCGCAAGCCAAAGTGATTGACAGCAAGGCTGAGTTGCAACGCCGCGATCTGATGGCCGACGCCGAAGCCGGACGGATTCGGAAAGTGGCAGCCGCCGATGCCGAGCGCATGAAGAGCGAGGCCGCGCTGCTCAAGGGCAATCCGCTGCTGATCAACAAGATCATCGCCGAGCGGCTCTCTGACAAGCTACAAATCATGATGGTCCCTTCAGACGCGAAAATCTTCTTCAACGACGTTCTAAAGAATGGAGTAGCAGCCGATCCGCCGGCAGGAGTCAGTGACACGCAAGCCGCTTCAGAGGACGTGGAAAGCGGGTCGCCCCAGATCACTGGACGCAAGGTGTGGCGAAGCAAATGACGAAGGGAGTAGCCTCCGGGCGGTTCCCGGCGGAGGTGCTACTCCGTTTGCCTGATTGCCAAAGCCCCGGTTTGTGAGTTCAATAGCAGTTAACTGAGCAGCTCTCATTTCATGATCACACGCGCACATCGCGGCCTGGGTCTAGCGCTGCTGCTCTTCGCATCGGCTGGCCTCGCTTGGGCGCAACCGGAAGTGCAATCGCCCATGCTTCCGGCGGCCTTTGATCTGGTGCAACAGATTCTCACTACCGCCGGCACTCCGAGCACCATGAGCGTGAGCTTTCGCAATATTTCAGTTCTGCCGCCCAACCTTCAGGAGACGGTGCAGAACGCAATCTTCACCAGCTTTCGTAATTCCGGAGTGCGTCTGGTACAGCAGGACGCCGCGCTGGCCCAAGCGGAGATCACGTTTTCAGAGAACCTTCAAGGCTATCTCTGGATCGCGCGCGTGCAGCAGGGAACCACCAGCAAGCTGCTGATGAAAGAAGTTCCGCGTCCGCAAGGGCCCGCGATAGCCAAGGTGCAGACGCTTACGTTGCACAAGACCACAGTTTGGGCACAGGATTCGCTGATACTCGACTTTTATCGCGACCAACAGACGCTCATCCTGCTGGAGCCTTCGCAGATCGCTACTTATGCCGGCCAGAACGGCCAGTGGCGTCCGCGCTACACGCTGGCTATCACCCACTCGCAGCCCTGGCCGCGCGACCTTCGCGGACGTTTGCAGGTGAACGGCACGCAGATGACGGCTTTTCTGCCGGGAACTCGCTGCACAGGTGCGCTCTCTTCTCCTGCGCTCGAATGCCGCGACACCGATGATCCCTGGCAGCTCGATCAAGGAACGGTTGTCGCCTTCTTCAGTGCGCGCCGCAATTTTTTTACTGGATTGCTTTCCGCGCCGAGCGCCGGAGCTTCAGTGCTGCCATTCTTTTCCGCAGCGGCGCTCCAGTCAGGCGACTCGCATCAGTGGCTGTTTGCCGGAACCGATGGCCGCACTCGACTGTATCAGGATGAGCTCTCCGCACCTGCCGCAGTGTTCAACGCCTGGGGCAGCAACATTGCGGCGATTCACTCCGGCTGCGGCTCAGGATGGCAGTTGCTGGCCGGGTCAGCATCGGATTCTGTGCGGCCGGACAGCGTTCAGGCAATCGAGATTTCCGGACGGGAAGCACAACCGGCGAGTTCCAGCGTGGAGCTTGCCGGAGCCTTGGAGTCGCTGGCGACGGCGGGAAAGAACGGCGAGCTGGTGAACGGAGTGCTCCATTCCACGGCAACAGGAAAATATGAAGCGTTTACTCTCACGGTCGGCTGCGGCGAGTAGCCTGGTGCTTGTCCTGCTGTTGGCAGGGCACGCCAGCTCTCGTCCGCGCTATGGCGGGACGGTACACATCCTGCTGCATGACCGCGTCAACTGGATTGATCCCGCTGCGGAAGAGGACTCTCCAGCAGCCCGCGACCGCATCGCTTCTCTGGTCTTTGAAACGCTCACAACAGCGGACCAGCGCGGCCAGGTACATCCACTGCTCGCGACCTCCTGGAGTTCCGATCTCAGCAAAAAGATCTGGCAGTTCCGTTTACGCCTGGCAAATTTCCATGAGGGATCACCGCTTACGGCAGCCGATGCGGTCGCAGCATTGGCCAACAATCCCTTTGCCTGGAAGGTGACTGCCGGCGATCGCCAAACCGTCGACATTGAATCCACAACTCCTGTTCCCTTTATGCCGGAGGTGCTGGCGCAGAAGACACTTGCCATCGTGAAGCGACTGGCCGACGGCACATTAGCCGGAACCGGCCCTTACAGGCTAAGCCAGTGGCAGGCGGGTGAGCATGCCACGCTCACCGCGAATGAAGATTACTGGGGCGGCCGCCCTTACGCCGATGCAATTGATTTCCAGATGGGCGTGAGCCTTCGCGATCAGATATTGCAGCGCCAACTGGGGCCGGGATCTCTGGCCGAAGTGGGCCTGGACCAGTTACACGCGCTCGAGCAAGGCAACCAGAACCTTTCTGTTACGCAACCAGCTGACCTGCTGGTGGTCTTGTTTCTGCAACCGGATTCCGCGGCCGGTGGCACAGGAAAAAAACCGGTAGACCCGCGGGTGCGAGAGGCTTTCAGTTATGCCGTGAACCGCTCCGCCATCAGCAACGTGATCCTGCAGAAGCGCGGCGCGATCGCTACCGGGCTGCTGCCACAGTGGCTCACGGGATACGAGTTTCTGTTCCCCTCGCGCGACAATCCCGATCATGCGCGCGAGCTTCGCGCCGATACCGCCGCTCTGGTCATCATTCCTCCTATCTCGCTGGCCTACAACTACGCCGATCCGGTGGCAAAGCTGGTGGCGGAGCGGATCGCCGTTGACGCCCGTGAAGTTGCCCTCAACGTGCAGCCTTATGGCGAATCGCATCTTTATAAAGGACCGCGCTCGGCGGTTCACGCTGATGCCGTTTTGCTCCGGCTTCCGCTTTCATCCACGAATCCTTCCTCAGCTCTCTCCAGCCTGCTTGAGAGGCTCGATGCGCCGCAGCAAAGCATTGCCTCTGCTTTAAGCGCCAGCCGCCCGGAAGAATTGTTTGACATCGAGCAGAAAGCTCTGGAAGATTTCCGCATTGTGCCCATCGCCCACGTCGCTGAAGCGGTCTGGCTCAGCAACAGCATCCACAACTGGCAGCAGCTTCCAAACGGGATGTGGAACCTGGACCAGCTCTGGGTGGAAGGAGCGAGATAATGTCGCTCCGCCTCAAGCTGCTCCTGCTGGTTGCCATCGGCATTGGCGCTAGTGTTGCCAGCGTCGCATTTCTGATTGAAGAGCGCGCGCACGAGGCGTTCCGTCGCATCGAGCAGGAGCGCACCTCCACGCTCATCAACCAGTTCCGCCGCGAGTTCGACCACGAAGGCGAGGACATTGTTCACGCCGTGGAAGCCATCGCCAGCTCTGACGCCATGGAGCGCGACGCCATGGAGCTGAACAATGGCGCTGACGTGGCCAACTTCATGAACGAGACTGCTCCCTACGCGCAGGCGCAGCGCCTGGACTTCCTCGACCTGATTGCTCCCGATGGCGCCATCATCTCTTCCGCTCACTGGCCGGCGCGCTTCGGATACAAGCAGCGCTGGTTCCTCAACGGCGCTCCCGTCCCGCAGCAGCCGTTTCTGAAACACGTGGAGACGCCGCAGGGAAGCGTGCTGGCGCTGCTCTGCATCCGCACCGTGCGCGCCCATGGATCAAACTACTACCTTATCGGCGGGCGCAAGCTGGATGCGGTGCTGCAAGCATTGTCTCCGCCACAGGGATTGCGCGTCTCGATTTACAGCGCTCCCGAGCAGGGCACGGGGGAGTTTCTTGGGCCCGCGCGCGACTCGCTCGATCCGGCGAAGCTGATGCCGCTGATCCAGAAAGCCATGGACCAGCACAGTGAAGCGTCGAGCACGCTTGACTGGGACATGAGCCATGAATCCATCATTCACGCCATTCCGCTCGCCGGATACTCTGATCGCGTTCCCGGCGTCTTGCTCGTGGGCAACTCCCTCAATCAGGAGCTCTCGCTGGAGCGCCGCATTCGCGACGTCAGCCTGGTGATTGCCGGCGTCGGCGTGTTTCTGGGAATTGTTCTCACCGCGCTTCTCACCGGGCGCATCAGTCGTCCTATCCGCAAACTGGCTGAAGCAGCCGGAGAAATCGGGCAAGGCAATTGGGACATCCGGGTCAACGCCTCTTCCAGTGACGAGATTGGCAGGTTGGCAGCAGCTTTCAACCGCATGACGGAAGAACTGGCCGGACAGCGTGAGCGTCTGGTGCAGACCGAGCGTGTTGCCGCCTGGCGCGAACTGGCGCGAAGGCTGGCGCATGAACTCAAGAACCCGCTCTTCCCACTACAAATCACAGTGGAGAACCTGCTGCGTGCGCGGGAGAACACACCGGAACAATTCGACGAAGTTTTCCGCGAGAGCGCCGCCACACTACTAGCAGAGATCGCCAATCTGAAAACCATCATCGGCCGCTTCAGCGATTTTTCCCGCATGCCGGCGCCGCGGTTCCAGCGCGTGGACCTGAACGAACTGGTACGCAGCGTGGTGCAACTGTTTCAAGGGCAGCTCAAGCGCGAAACAGCGAAGATCGAAACTGAAGTCGAACTCGGCGAGGTGCCTGCGGTGAGCGGCGATCCCGTGCTGCTCCGCCGGGCCATCGAGAACCTGGTGCTCAACGCGATAGACGCCATGCCCAACGGCGGCAAACTATCATTTCGCACTCGGGCCGGCGGATCCTCAGCCGTGTTGCAAATTTCCGATACCGGCAAAGGGCTCACGCGCGAAGAATGCGACCGCCTCTTCACTCCCTATTACACCACCAAGCAGCACGGCACAGGACTGGGCCTGGCAATTGTGCAATCGGTGGTAAGCGACCATCACGGGCGAGTGACCGTGAGCAGCAAGCAAGGCTCCGGCGCCGCGTTTGAAATGGAGCTGCCGCTGGCCTCTGCTTCATCCGCTTTAGAGGACCCGGCGGATGATCCCAAAGCATTCAGCGCCGGCGCGGGAGAGTAGTTCCATTCCAGCGAAGGCGCGTGCGAGTCGTGGGCGTGAAAAGAACGCGTCCAACTCATGCGCGTCAGCGCTGAGGGGAACCCCTCTTGATCCCAAAATAAATCGCTGTGCCTGCGGTCACTTTCTGTCCTGCCTGGGGGAATTGGTGCGACACGGGAGCTGCGGCAAAATGGCCGTCGCTGGTGTAAGCGTCAGCAGGCAACTTCCCCAGCTCAAAACCGGCAGCCTCCACGGCTTTCGCGGCCTTCGGCAGAAGCTCGCCGATGAAGTTCGGCATCACGAACTGTTGTCCGTTGTCCGCCGCTGAGAGCACCAGGTCAACTCTGGGTGATGAGACGTTGCTGGAATCCGGACGGGGATTTTGCGCCACCACCACCTGCGGCGGCGCGCCAGGAAAATGAACCGTGGCCACGCTGCCAATTTCCAGCCCGCGATGTCCCAGGTTGATGGCGGCTGCGTGATAACTCTGGCCAAGAAGATTAGGAATGGCGGCGCGCTGTGGACCCAAACTTTCTGAAACCACAACCTTCCAGCCGCGACGCACGGTTGATCCCGCCGCCGGGGCCTGGGAGATGATGCGTCCGGCAGGCACATCCGAGCTATAAAAGCGTCCACCTACGGAAAGAACCAAGCCTTCATCGTTGGCCACACGCTCCGCTTGTGATGGACTTAGCGCGGCAAGCCTGGGCACTTGAACTTCGCGACCGTGGATGGCGAATCGCATCGCCAGCAGCGCTGAAGTCAGGAAAACCAGCAGCAGCGCCAGCGCAAGCAGCAGATACTGAAAAAGCTTGCGCACCACTCAGTGGGCCTCCGCGTCTCCGGGATGATGCGGCGCCGCAACCGCAGCGCGTTTCTGAGGCGAGTTCCGCGTGCTGTCAGAATGGATCGGCGGCAAAAACGCTTCGTGCTTCTGTGCGTTTGAACTAATGGCAGTACGCATGAAATCCATCCAGATTGGAAGAGCCGCCTTTGCGCCGGTTTCATCGTCACCCAGTGGGCGCTTCTCATCGAATCCGACCCACACGCCGCAGGTGGTGCTGGGCGAAAAGCCGATAAACCACGCATCTGTGTAGTTGTTGGTGGTTCCGGTTTTTCCGGCCAGCGGGTGATTCAGGCGGCGCGCGGCCGAAGCGGTGCCGTGCAGCACCACGCCTTGCAGCAGAGAAACCATGGTGCGCGCTGTCTGCTGGCTGATCACATCGCGCGCGTCAGGATAATCTTCCTCCAGCACGTGCCCTTCATAGTCGGTGACCTTGCGCACGAAGCGGGGTTCGATCCGTACACCGTCGTTGGGAAACACGCTGAACGCCGAGGTCTGCTCGTAGAGCGTGAGGTCGGCCGCTCCTAACGCAACCGGCAGATACGGTGGCAGCGGAGAAGCAATGCCGAATTTGCGCGCATACTCCGCGACGGTATTCATGCCGATTTTCTGCGCCAGCTTTACCGCTGGAACGTTGCGCGAATCCGCAAGCGCCCGCCGCAGGGTGATGTTGCCTTCATAGCGATGGTCGAAGTTGTGCGGCGTGTAAGGAGTACCGGCGCTGTCGAACGTGGTTGGCTCGTCGAGGATCATGTCGCCGGGTTTGGCGCCCTGGTCCACCGCAGCGGTGTAAACGAACGGTTTGAACGACGATCCCACCTGCCGCTGCGCTTGCGTCGCGCGATTAAATTTCGATTCCTCGAAGTTGCGTCCGCCAATCATCGCAACAATGTCGCCGGTTTCGTTCTTAATCGCCAGCAACGCGCCCTGAACTCCGGAATCCTGCTGCAGAGAAACGCGCGAGTTGCCGTCGTTGGAAAGTGAGAGCACCTTCAGATAGACCAAGTCTCCCGGCGCAAACAACTTTTTTGGCTGCTGAACTTTGGTCCACGCCAGCTCCGCCGAACCGAGCTGCGCGAAGTAGCGGCCAAATTTCACTTTTGCCGATTTGGGTTTCACCTCCATCACCAGCCCGTGAACGTACTCGCCAACCGCGATGGGCTGCGCCCAATCCGGATGGTCGTACTTATTCAGCTTTTCTCCGCCGGGCAGAATGTTGGTTAGGTGCCCGCGCCAGCCATGGCGGCGCTCGTAAGCAGCCAGACCGTCCATCACAGCCTGATTTGCCGCACGCTGCAAGTCCAAATCGAGCGAGGTGTATACACGCAGCCCGCCTTCGTGCACCTGGTCTGCGCCGTACTTGTGCTCCAGGTAGCGACGGACTTCTTCAACAAAATATGGCGCCGGAGTATTTTCCTGCTCGATATTTAGCCGGAGCGGAGAGGCCTTGGCGCGTACTGCTTCGTCAGCCGTGATCTTGCCATCTTCCAGCATGTTGTTGATGACCAGATTGCGGCGCTTCATCGCGCGTTCAGGGAAGTTGATGGGCGAGTAGTACACCGGCGCTTTTGGAAGTCCGGCGAGCAGCGCCGCTTCTTCGAGTTTCAAGTCGCGCGCATGTTTGCTGAAATAAAACTCGGCCCCGGCCTCGAAGCCGTAAACGCCGTGGCCGAGAAAGATCTGATTGCAGTAGAGCGTGAAGATCTGTTCTTTAGTGAAATGGCGCTCGATCTGCATCGCCAGCATTGCTTCCTGGATCTTGCGACTGAAGTGCCGCTCCGGAGAGAGAAAGAGATTGCGCGAAAGCTGCATCGTCAGCGTGGAAGCGCCTTGCGCCCGCGAACTTGAGGCCACATCGCGGTACGTCGCGCCCAGCACGCGCCAGAAATTAATGCCCCAGTGCTCTTCAAACGTCTTGTCTTCTGTGGAAAGGATCGCATCCTGCAGCACCTGGGGAAAATCATCGTACTGTGCCAGCACGCGTCGTTGCAGGGCAAAAGAGCCGATGACCCGACCTTTGCTGTCATAGAGCTCGGTGATGGTGCTGGGCCGGTAGCGCTCCAGTTCGCTGATCTGCGGCAGATCAGTGGAGTAGACAATCAGGAGCCCTACCATGGTTCCGAGCAGCGCCGCGGCCACAATGAGCAATGTGAATACCACCCGGCCAACCAGCGTTTTGCCTCCGATTTGCAGCTCGGGAAGCCATGAATACAGGAACTTCATGAAGGGAATCCAGAGCGCCAGAATAGCACGGTTGATAGCTCCAGAATTGGCTACGGAAGCGCGGACTGAAGAGGATCCTCTCACTG
>JAICYU010000075.1 GCA_025934025.1 Terriglobales bacterium | reverse complement strand
AGCGCATTGGTCGGCAATTGCTGCTGCTCGGGATCAGATCGGTATGCCTGGTCCTTCGACAAAAGATAGACCGCAGCATGACCTACCCCGAAATTCTCTTTTACATAGATGGGAGTCGTCTTGAGCAATTCCACTACGTTGTCGGAGCCGAGCAACCACTGGCTGAATGTATAAAGTTGCTCGACATCCTGGCGCCGGCGTTGTGCCTCCGCCGTCTGTCGGCGCGCTCTTTCTGATAGATTGCTGGCGATTACCGCGGCAATGAAGAACGCGCATAATGCAACCCAGTTTTGTGCGTCTGCAATGGTGAGCGTGCCGACCGGCGGAAGGAAGAAGAAATTCAGGCATACGGCTGCGGCAATGGACAATATGATCGAATAGCGCAGGCCCCACGCGGCTGCCACGCCCAGTACCGAAATCAGAAGAGCCAGTGCGACCGTAGTTGGATTCACGTGTACGAACCGCCGAAAGACCACAACGATCAGCGTCAGGACAGAAGCACAGGCTACCCAACGAGCCAGAGCTCGAGCCGGCAGTTTCACGCCGCGATTGTATCTGAGTTGCATGTTCAGGGCGCACAGAGGATATTGTTTGCGAGCGCAACCTGACGAGTGCCGGAGGACAAGCTGAACCCTTCACTGGAGCGATGCTGATGGCAGAGCGGAGCCGCATTCTTGTAGTTGATGATGAGGTGCAGATCGCGCGTGTGCTCAAGACGTCATTGCAGGCACAAGGATACGAAGTAAAAACTGCCGCCGATGGCGAAGCCGGCTTCAATGCGGCCATGGACTGGCTGCCCGATCTGGTCGTTACCGACCTTTCCATGCCGGCCATGAACGGAATTGAACTTTGCCGTGCCGTGCGCGAACGATCACAAGTACCGATCATCGTGCTTTCCGTTCGAGGTGAAGAGAAGAACAAAATTGATGCCCTGGACGCGGGCGCCGACGATTACGTCACCAAGCCGTTCAGCGTGAATGAACTGCTGGCCCGTGTGCGAGCCAATTTGCGGCGCGTTGCAGCAGGGGAAGATTCTTCTGAAGCAGCCATCCAGCAGGGAGATTTCTATATCAATCCCGAATCACGGCAGGTGCGAGTAGTGGCAAAAGAAGTGCGTCTCACCCCAAAGGAATTTGATTTGCTGCTTTTCATGGCGCGCCATCCGAACAAGGTATTGACTCACCGCGTGTTGCTCAATGCCGTGTGGGGCGGCGAAAGCGTGCAGCAGCCGGAATATCTTCGTGTATTCATCAACCAATTGCGAAAAAAAATCGAGCCGGACGAAACGCCACGTTATATCCTGACCGACCCGTGGGTCGGGTATCGCTTCCAACCAGGAGGCGAAACAGACTCGTAGAATTCGCGGGCGATCCTTGGTGCCCATGAACCATGAGGCAGGGAAGCGTGCACGTTAGCAAATTTAGAACTTCGCCAGCGCTTCCATCGCTTTAAACAAATCTTCGGATTGGGGCAGAATCATATCCTCCAGCGCAGGCTGGTAAGCAACAAATGTATCTGTTGCGGCAACGCGTTTCACCGGAGCATCCAGGTCGTCGAACAACTCGTCGGCAATGCGTGCCGCGATCTCCGCTCCGTAGCCCCAGCTCAGCGTGTCCTCGTAGGCCACGATCACACGGCTGGTCTTGCGCACCGAGGTCGCAATGGCATCCCAGTCGTAAGGACTCAGGGTGCGCAGGTCAATCAACTCCACGCTTACGCCCTGCTCCCGCTCGATCCGCTGGGCTGCCTGCAAAGCACGAGGCACCACGGCTCCATATGTAATCACGCTTAGGTCATTGCCTTCTTTCACCGTATTCGCTTTGCCGAACGGGACCATGTAGTCCGGCCCCGGATATGGCGAGCGGCCATACGTCTCGCGGTAAAGTCGCTTGTGCTCGAGGAAGAGCACGGGATCGTCGCAACGGATCGAGGTGCGCAGCAGGCCGTTTGCATCGAGCGCGTTCGAGGGGAAGCAGACGCGCAGCCCGGGAATATGGGTAAAGATGCTTTCACCGCACTGCGAGTGATAGATCGCGCCGCCGGTGAGATAGCCGCCGATCGCAACGCGTACGACCGCGGGCGAGGAGAAATTTCCGTTGGAGCGCCAGCGGATCAGCGGCAGCTCATTGCGTAGCTGCTGCATGGCAGGCCAGATGTAATCAAAGAACTGGATCTCCACTACCGGCTTGAGCCCGCGTGTTGCCATTCCCACCGCGCGCCCCACGATGTTGGCTTCCGCCAAGGGCGAGTTGAAGACGCGATCGCTGCCGTAATCGCACTGCAAGCCGGAAGTCAGCTTGAAGACGCCTCCCTTACCTTTGATTTGCTTCTGCTTCAGATACTCCTCGCGGCTGCAATCGGCCACGTCTTCGCCGAACATCACGATACGATCGTCGCGCCGCATCTCGTCTTTCAGGCAGGCGTTGATCAGGTCCGCCATGGTCTTGTTGTTGCCGTCAAATTTCGGCTCGGAAAACATGCCGCGCGGATCGAGATCTTCGGAGTAAACGTGGCGGTAGATGGAATCAGTGGCTGGAATTGCGGCCTTCATGGCGCGCTCGGAAGCCTCGGCGATCTCCTCTTCCACGCTCTTTTCCAGCTTATTGATCTGCTCTTCATTCAGGATGTTTTCGCGCACCAGGAAGAGCTGCATGCGGGTGATGGGATCGCGCTGCGCGTCCTTCTGGCGCTCCGACTCGGGGCGATAGAGCTTTTCATCATCGGAAAGAGAGTGGGAATATGGCCGGATGACATGCCCATGCACCAGCGCCGGCCCACGGCCCTGGCGGCAGTATTCGGCCGCGCGCCTGCACGTCGCGAAGCTAGCCACGGGATCGGTGCCGTCACATTCTTCCACCAGCAGATCAGGGAAATTGCGCAAGAGCTGCGACACACTGCCGCCCGCGGTTTGCACTTCGACCGGCACAGAAATCGCGTAGCCGTTGTCTTCCACCACAAACATCACCGGCAGCTTCTCATTGCAGGCGGTATTCATCGCCTCCCAGAATTCGCCTTCGCTGGTGGTGCCGTCTCCGGCGGAGCAGTACACCACTTCGTCACCGTGAAAGATCACGTCCTTGAATTGCCGATAATCTCCCTGGTGGTTCTGTGCCGATTCGGGATGGCGAGTGAAGTAGCGTCCGGCTTCGGCGCAGCCCACAGCCTGAAGAAACTGCGTTCCTGTGGGGGAGGATTGAGTGACAATGTTGAGCTTCTTATGACCCCAGTGGGAAGGCATCTGGCGTCCGCCTGAATTGGGATCATCCGCCGCGCCCACAGCTTCGAGAAGCTGCTCGTAAGGAGTCATTCCCAGAGTCAGACAGAGAGCCCGGTCGCGATAGTACGGGTAGAACCAGTCGTATCCGGATTTCAACACGAGAGCCGAGGCCACGTTCAGGGCCTCATGACCCGCGCCGGAGATCTGGAAATAAATTTTCTGCTGCTGTTTGAGCATGATCTCGCGGTCGTCCAGCCGGCGCGAAAGGTACATCAAGCGATAAATCTGGATGAGCTGTTCCCGGCTCAAGCCTTCATAGGTCTTCTGCTGTTGGGCTGGCGCGTCCGCAACGGCGGAGGCGTTCTTCCTCGATTCAGTCCTGGTGACTGGCATGGATCTCCTCATCAATGATGCATGGGGGTTGCGGGCTTGTGCGACGTACCCCTCATTCTAAATCCTAAGGTGATTGCCGGGATATACTGAGAGCGGATGATTCGCAGGAACCGCTCCATTCCAGCCGCCGATCTTAAACTCCTCATTTTTGATCTTGATGGCACGCTGGTGGATTCACGCCTTGATCTGGCCAACTCCGTGAACGCCATGCTGCGGCACTACGGAAAGCCGGAACTGCCAACAGACATAATCGGCAGCTACATCGGAAATGGCGCGCCAATGCTGGTGCGCCGCTCTCTGGGCGATCCTGATGACGAGAACTTCGTTCAGGATGCGCTTTTCTACTTCATGGCATATTACCGCGAGCACAAACTGGATACGACGTATGTCTATGACGGCATCTTCGCGGCGCTCGACTCGATTCGTGCTCGCAGCAACGGATCCGGCGAACTCAAGATGGCCGTGCTGAGCAATAAGCCTGTAGGACCGACGCGGGGCATCGTGGAAGCGCTTGGGCTTGGGAAATATTTCTTTCAGGTGTACGGCGGCAACAGCTTTCATACCAAAAAACCGGATCCCGCAGGTGTCCAAGCTTTGCTTCAGGAATCAGGCGCGCTGCCGCAAGAGACGGCGATCATTGGCGACTCTGACGTGGATGTCCTCACCGCCCACAATGCGGGAATTTACTCCGTTGCTGTAACCTACGGACTCGCTCCGCACACTCTGGAAGATGTCATGGCCGACGTAATGGTGGATCATCCCGGTGAACTGGCGGATGTGCTCGGAGTTCGCGACCGGGCGCGGCTGGAGTCGAAGGCCTAGCAACTACTCACCGGGTTCGCGCTTATAATTGTAGGAGTCCCGCCCCTGCTCAGGAGATTGATCGTATGATCTCATCTGGACGTTTACTCGCCGGCCAGCCTCGCAGGAACTCCTCGTCAATTTGTGTTTTTGTTGGTGCAGCCACAGCGGTGGCTTTAGCCATCGGCTGCGGGATGATGAACAATTCTCGTTCTCCCATGCCTTCCGGGCAGACCATTAGCTTTGCGTTTGTCAGCAACTCAGGCTCAGGGACGGTTTCTGCTTTTGCGGTGGGCTCGAACGGCGCCATCTCGACCGTCAGTGGCTCGCCTTTTTCCTCAGGCGCGGGGGCAGAATTCATGGCCTTCGATTCTGTACACAAATTGTTGTTTGTAAACAATCAGACAGCAAACAGCCTTTCCGCATTCTCGGTAAATACAAGCACGGGAATGCTGACTTCCGTCGCGGGTTCGCCGTTTGCTACGGGTTCGCGGCCTACCGCCGTGGCGGTTGATCCAGTGGGGCGCTTCGTCTTTGTGGCCAATCAGGCCTCCAGCAGCATTGGTGTATTCAGTATCGGCACGAACGGATCGTTGACGCCAGTTGCCGGATCGCCCTTCCCTGTGAACAGCCCATATGGTTTATCAGTGAATGCCGCAGGCACGGTACTTTATGCCACCAACTTTCCGGACTCTCAGGTTTCCGACCTGAACACCGTCGCGGCTTTTTCAATTAGCTCCAGCGGAAGTCTGAGTCCGATTGCCGGTTCGCCTTTTCCGGACGCGAACAGTTCCTCAGGCTTTGCCGCCGGCATTGGAATCCTTGCTGATCCGAGCGGAAAATTCGTTTTTGTTGGCGACCATATGGCGGAAAGCGTGGTTCCCTTCAGCATTAACGCTGATGGCGCCCTCGCTGCGTTATCTACCCTGCCCACGCCCGCGACGAGCTGCGGAAGCAGTTGCCACAACAATCCTCTGCGGCTGGCAGTAGATCCGGCAGATAAATTTCTCCTCTCCACCAATGTTGAAGCCGGGACCGTCTCGATTTTCGGGATCACTGGCAGCAGTGGCCTTATGTCCTTGAGCCAGGCAACGACTGGCTCTCATCCATTTGGCGTGGCCGTAGATCCGAGTGGCGGCTTTGTCTATGTCGTAAACAAGAGCGATGCCACCATCTCGGGATTCCAGCTTAATTCCGCCACCGGTATGCTTTCGCCGCTTCCCAACTTTCCGATGACGGAAGGCCAGCAGGCGCCAACAGATATTGTGATCGTTCCAAAAATGTAAGCGGCAAACTCGATGGCTCCTTTGCCCCGCCTCTTGTATCTCTTTTTGTATCTCTTTGCGCAATTCTGATTTTCTGTGTCACACTAAAGAGATTTATGCGCGCGAAAATTCCATCTAGAGAGTCGTCCGCCGAGTTGGCGTAACTCCGGGTGGAGCAGTTTTGAGGGCTTAATGGATTTCAGAATTACTTCAGATTACAAGCCGAAAGGCGACCAGGGGCGCGCCATTGACGAGCTCACGCGCGGTATCTACGCCGGCGAAAAGCACCAGGTCCTGCTCGGTGTGACGGGCTCGGGCAAGACCTACAGTATGGCTAAAGTCATCGAGCAGCTCAACCGGCCTGCCCTCGTGCTGGCGCACAATAAGACCCTCGCAGCCCAGCTCTACCACGAATTCAAGCAGTTCTTCCCCGGCAATGCCGTGGAATATTTCGTTTCTTACTACGACTACTACCAGCCGGAAGCCTACATTCCCGCGGGCGACGTTTACATCGAGAAGGAAGCCACCATCAATGACGAACTCGACAAGCTGCGCCTATCCGCCACGCGGTCTCTCTTTGAACGTCGCGACTGCATCATTGTCGCTTCCGTGAGCTGCATCTACGGCCTCGGATCGCCGGAAGCCTATTACGGCATGCTGCTCTTCCTGGAAAAAGGGCAGAAGATTTCGCGCCGCGACATTTTCGGCAAGCTGGTGGAGATCCTCTACGAGCGCAACGATGTGGATTTCAAGCGCGGTACGTTTCGCGTCCGTGGCGATGTGATCGAGGTCTTCCCGACCTATGACGACAACGCCTACCGAATCGAGCTTTTCGGCGATGAGGTGGACTCTCTTTCCCAGATTGATCCGCTCTTCGGGACGGTCAAGCAGAAGTACACGCGCCTGCCGATTTATCCCAAGAGCCACTACGTGATGTCTCCCGCGACCAAGAGCCATGCTATGGACACCATTCTTGAAGAGCTGGCGTGGTGGGAAAAAGAGCTGGAAAAAGAAGGCCGGATCGTTGAAGCCCAGCGCGTGCACCAGCGCACGCGCTTTGATCTGGAGATGATCAAGTCCGTCGGCTATTGCCACGGGATCGAGAACTACTCCCGGCATTTTTCCGGGCGGCTTCCGGGCGAGCCGCCGCCCACGCTGCTCGATTACGTTCCGCGCGATTACATGATGTTCATTGATGAGTCGCACCAGACCGTGCCGCAGTTGCACGGCATGTGGCATGGCGACCGCTCGCGCAAGGAGAACCTGGTGCAGTACGGCTTCCGGCTACCTTCAGCGCTCGACAATCGCCCACTAAAGTTCGAAGAGTTTGAGAATCGCGTAAATCAGGTGATCTTTGTCTCCGCAACTCCTGGCCCGTACGAACTGACAAAATCGGCGGGAGTTGTGGTGGAGCAGATCATCCGGCCCACCGGTCTGGTTGATCCTGAAGTGGAGATCCGCCCGGTGAAGGGCCAGATTGACGATCTGCTGCACGAAATCCGCGATCGAGCGAAAAAAGGCGAGCGGGTATTGGTGACCACCCTCACCAAGCGCATGGCCGAGGACCTGGCCGAGTATTACGCGGAAGTCGGCGTTCGCTGCCGCTACATGCATTCCGAGATTGAAACGCTGGAACGCATCAAGCTGCTGCGCGATCTGCGGCGTGGTGAATACGACGTCCTCATCGGCATCAACTTATTGCGCGAAGGACTTGATCTGCCCGAGGTTTCGCTCGTCGCCGTGCTCGACGCCGATAAAGAAGGCTTTCTCCGCTCCAGCGGATCGCTGATCCAGACCATCGGCCGCTGTGCCCGCAACGTGAATGGTCGCGCTATTCTCTATGCCGACCGAATGACTGATTCGATGAAGCGTGCTATTGACGAGACTGACCGCCGCCGCGCCATCCAGCGGGCTTACAACCAGGAACACGGAATTATTCCGGAAACTATTATTCGGCCGGTGGCCATGTCCCTCGCCGGAATTGCCGAGGCTGATTACGTGGATCTGGCTCAGGAGGCAGACGGCATTCCTGAGTTCAAGAACCAGGAAGAGTTGGATACCTACATCGGCAAATTAGAAAGTGATATGCGGGAAGCGGCAAAGAGGTTCGAATTTGAGAAGGCCGCCAAATTGCGCGACACGATTCGCGAGCTGCGAACCAAAGAGATGCTGGTAACGTGATCCCAAGGAAACCTGAATGCGGATTACGCGGATTTACCCGGAATCATTTCAGTTTCTCGGATTGAGCAAGGTGCAGCAAGATTAGAAATCACCATTTCACGAGTTTTCGCGGGCGGCTAAAGGGTTCTTTCTGTGAGACGAAATCACCCTTGAAACGCGCTCCAGTCACTAGCGTCGCTATATACTTTACAGTTTAATTTTCCTTCCAGGAGACGCTTGCATGGCCTCACCCGCAGTCAGCTTTGCCAAAGACAATCAGCAGAGATTTCTGGGCGAATTGAAGGACCTGCTCCGCATTCCCAGCGTGAGCACGGCGCCGGAACACAAGGATGACGTGCGCCGCGCCGCCGACTTCGTAGCCAATGATCTGCGACGCATCGGGATGGAGAACGTCGAGGTTATCCCGACCAAAGGCCATCCCCTGATCTATGCCGACTGGCTGCATGCGCCGGGCCAGCCCACGGTGCTTTGCTATGCGCATTACGACGTTCAGCCGGCCGAGCCGCTGAATGAGTGGATCTCGCCGCCCTTCGAGCCTACCGAGCGCAACCAGAACATCTATGCCCGAGGCGCAGTGGACGATAAAGGCCAGCTCTGGATGGAGATCAAAGCCATTGAAGCGCTCATGAAAGGCCATAGCGGCAAGCTTCCGCTCAATGTGAAGTTCATTATCGAAGGCGAGGAGGAAGTCGGCGGGGAATCCATTGCGGCTTACGTGCGCAAGGAAAAGAAGAAGTTGAGCGCCGACTTTGCTTTGGTCTGCGATACGGAACTCTTTGCGCCCAATCTGCCAACCCTTTGCGTCGGATTGCGCGGGCTGGTTTACACCGAGATCGAAGCACAGGGCGCAAAGACCGATCTGCACTCCGGCATGTACGGCGGCGCGGCGCCCAACCCGCTGTTCGCGTTGGTGGAGATCATCAGCAAGCTGAAAGATGCAAAAGGCCGAATTCTGGTTCCCGGCTTCTACACCAAAGTAAAAGCACCCAGCAAAGACGAGCTGAAAGCGTGGAAGCGCCTGCCTTTCAATGAAGAGCACTATCGCAAGACGGAAGTCGGATCGAAGGTGTTAACCGGCGAGCCCGGATATTCGGTGCTTTATCGCACATGGGCGCGGCCGACGCTGGAAGTTCACGGCATGCCCGGCGGGTTCGTGGCTGCCGGCGCAAAGACGGTGATCCCAGCGCGCGCCTCGGCCAAGGTCTCGATGCGGCTGGTGCCTAACCAGGACCCCGACGACATCCTGAAGCGCTACACCAATTACGTGAAGAAGCTCACGCCGAAAGGGATTGATATCAACATCAAGGTTTACAGCAAAGGACCGGCTTCAGTGATCAGCACCGATAATCGCTATGTTCAGGCAGCAACGGAAGCAATGCACGATGTCTTTAAGAAAGACACGGTTTTCATCCGCTCCGGTGGTTCGATTCCGATCGTTACGGATTTCCAGGATGTGCTGAAGCTTCCCAGCGTGATGATGGGCTTTGGCCTACCGGACGATAACCTGCACGCGCCAAACGAGAAGTTCCATATTCCCAACTTTTATCGCGGGATTGAGAGCATCATCAGGTTCTTTGAGAAGCTGGGAAAATAACGGAACACCATACCGCGGATCAACGCGGATGAGCGCGGATCTGTTTTGTCAGAGCAAGAAGGGCCGCGTTGTTGCAGAGATTGCTCCCTCTTTCAGACACTTCGTCGGCAAGTCATTGCCGGTGAAATTGCATGAAATTTGACAGTGAGGTTGCAGGGGCTGAAGCCCGCATTGTCTTTGCTTCCAGACGGCACGACTGAAGTCATGCCCTGACACCTCTTTCCGCTCAGAATGAGGCTCCCCTGACGCGCACATAAAAGTGGGCGTGTTACTCGCCCCCTCGCTTCGCGAGGGATTTCCGCTCGCGGCTGAGACGCCAGACCAAGTTCGCCTTAATCCTTTCGTCCCACTCACTTCATGTACTACTTCTCGCGCCGGCCATATTGCCTCTCTGCACCATCCGCGCTACAGTCTCTTTAGCTCTCGCGATTTCTCCCCGACTCTCATTCACCCTCATAGGAATGTCTTGGCCAAGTGCTGCAAGGACGGTGCAAGATGATGTGGATTGGAGCAGATATCCACAACATCTTGTAGGCTTGCTCTTGACCGTGGGCGGTTCTCTGGGTACATTAGCTGCAACCAGCCGATGTTTCCGACCGCTCGTGTGTGCTTGGCCATTCCTGAAGGAGTAGGAAGTGCTGAAACTCAAGAAACTGCAAATCCTCGGATTCAAGTCATTCTGCGACCGCACGGAATTGAAATTCCCGGGCGAAGGCATTGCCGCAGTAGTGGGGCCGAACGGATGCGGGAAGTCCAATATTTCTGACTCAATTTCCTGGGTGCTGGGCGAGCAGTCGGCCAAAAGCCTGCGCGGCGTGCGCATGGAAGACGTGATCTTTGCCGGGACGCGCGAGCGCAAGCCCACCGGCATGGCTGAAGTTTCGCTCACGCTGATTGATCCGCAGATGTACGAAGGAAATCCCAGTGCAGAGCCGGAGATTGATATCCAGGACGGCATGCCCGGCTCCCCCGGTTCTGAAGATGATTGGGACGAGGCTTCCTTCCGGACCGCGGCAGCAGAAGCCACGGACGTTGCAATTGCCGAAGTCCAGCCGGGGCCGCTCGATGAGACGGATAATGAGGAAGGTGCAGAAGCAGGACAGGCTGGCGAAGTCACAAATCCAGAAGCTTCCACTCAGGAAACGCAATCGCAATCCGACGCCCAGGCAGCTACAACGACCGGCAATTCCGTGGTGCTGAAGATCCGCCGTCGCAAACTGAAGCCGATGCAACTGGCCAAAGGCGAGATCGTGGTCACGCGGCGGCTGTTCCGCACCGGAGAAAGCGAATACCTGCTCAATGGCAAGCTCTGCCGGTTGCGCGACATTCAGGACATTTTTATGGGTACTGGGCTGGGGCCGGAATCGTACGCCATCATCGAGCAGGGACGCATCGGGCAGATTCTCAGCAGCAAGCCTTACGACCGCCGGGCGATCATCGAAGAAGCCGCCGGCATTACCAAGTTCAAGACCAAGAAGCGGCTGGCGGAAGCGCGCCTGGAGCAGTCGAAGCAAAACCTCTCGCGCATCAACGACATTTTCGACGAAGTTACGCGGCAGATGAACTCGCTCAAGCGTCAGGCATCAAAGGCCGAGCGCTATGCCAAACTGCGCGACGAAATGCGCGACAAGCTGCGGCTGGTGCTGGCCAGCAAGTTCGCCCAGATGGGGCGTGAAGAACAATCGCTGGGCGAAGCCATGGAAGCCGCGACGGAGGAAATCAGGAGCAAGTCGGAAGCGGTGGCTGCTCGCGAGGCGGAACACTCGGAGAGAACGCAACGGGGCTACGCCATTGAAAGCGAGATCACTCGCACTGCGCAGGCGGTGAATTCGATTTCTCTGGAGATGGAGCGCGCCACGGGTCGCCGCGCCGCCAACGAAGAGCGCTGCGCCGAATTGCAGGCACGGTCGGCTGCGGCTACGGCTGAACTTGAGCGAGCGCAGGTGCGTCAGACGTCGCTCACTTCTGAACTGGAGAGCAATCGCCAGTCGGCTGAATCGGCGGCATCGGAAGTGGCGGCAGCGCAGCATGAGGCGCGGCTGCGGCAGCAGGAAGCACAGTCGGTAAACACTTCTGTGGCCGATCTCGAGCGCCGCCAGGAGGCGCAGCGGCAGCGCGTGCTGGAGGCAATGTCTTCGGCTTCACAAGTGCGGAACCAGATCGCCCAGACGGAAGAGGGCATGTCCGGCCTGGACCGCGAAACCCAGAGACTCGAACGAGAGATTGCGTCTGCTCAGGTGGATATTGAAGGCTTCGGCGGCAAGCGCGGACAGATTGCCTTTGAATTTGAATCCGTTAGTCAAACCGTGACGGCGCTCACGGAGCAGATTACCCAGACAAGATCAGCGATCGAGGCCAAGCGGAAAGAAGAAGAAGAAACCAAGCACCACCTGGACCGGTTGCGTGCGGAACACGCCACGGCGAACGGCAAACGCGCGTCGCTCGAAGCCATCATCAATGAGCATGGCTACTCTACGGAATCGGTAAAAAGACTGTTTCAGTCGAACGCGATCGGCAACGGCTTTGCTCCGGTCGGCGTGCTGGCCGATTTTCTGGAAGTCGAGACGCGCTACGAAAACGTGGTGGAAGAGTTTCTGCGCGATGAGCTGAACTACATTGTGGTGAAGTCCTGGGATTCGGCGAACGAGGGCATGCGTCTGCTCGAAACTGACGTTGATGGGCGAGCAACATTCCTGGTCCATCCTGAAGACGCGCAGGCCCGCTTCTCTTTCGCAGTGAATGATGCGTTACGGCCGGCACAGCATCGTGCCGCAGAGTTGGTATCGCTCAAGAACTGCATCCGCGTGCTGGATGGGTTCGGGCGCTCGCTGGAAGTCATTCTGCCCAAGCTGCGCGATGGATATATCGCTCCGGATTCCGCTCTCGCGCGCAATCTGGCGCTGGAAAATCCCGACGCGTACTTTCTCTCCGGCACCGGCGAATGCTTCCACAACGTTACGGTGACAGGCGGCAAGCAGCGCAAGGAAGGGCCGCTTTCGCTGAAGCGCGAGTTACGCGATGTGGCGCGGCTGTGCGTTGAGTTGGAAGGTGCGATCCAGAACGAGCATCAGAAGGTACAGCAACTGGATCGCGAACTCAAAGAGCTGAGCAAGCTCATGGGCCGTCTGGAAGAAGAGCGGCGCGAGGCGGAAAAGCAGGCACTCACTTCCGGCCATGCGCTCAGGCAGATGGACACCGATCTGGCGCGCACCGAGCAGCGGCTGAACACGTATCGCCTGGAATTCGAACGGACGCGCTCCGAGCGCAACCAGAAGGAATCAGCGCTGGCCGAGAAGCGCGAGGCTGCCGACGTTCTGGAACGCAGGCGGCAGGGCATTGAGGATGAAATCAAGTCCGCGCAGGAGCAGCTTGCTTCGTTGAAAGCGGGCCGCGATGCCGCGGCACAGACGGCATCAGAAGCCGCGGCGCGCCTAGCGACGTTGGAAGAACGTCGCCGGTCAGCGGCAGCCGCGCTCGATCGCATCGAATCGCTTGCTGCCGAAGCTGCTCGCCAGACTGAGTCGTTGCAGTCGCAAATCCTCTCTGCCGCTGCAGAACGAGAGCAGCGCAGCGCGGAGAACGTGCAGATCGAAGAACGGCTTCGAACGCTCGCGACGGAGAAATCCGCTGCCGAAGCCACGGAGGTCCAGCTTCAGCACGAATCCGAACAGGTGCGGGCGCGCATTGCCGAGATTGACCACGAGTTGAAACTCGCTAGGCAGGAGCTGGACGCGGTCCGCGAGCGCAAGAGCCGGCTTGGCCAGGATTTGGCGAAGCTGCAATCCGATCTCGCCCACATGGGTGAGACCTGCCTGAACGAGCTGAACATTCCGGCGGCCGATCTGCGGAGCAACACAGAGATTGCGCTGGCGGAAGGCGAGCAACTCGCGGCGGAAGAAACGCTCTACCGCGAGATGCGTATGCGGCTCGAAAATATGGGCCCGGTGAACATGATGGCGCTGGAGGAATACAAAGAGACGGCGCAGCGGCACGAGTTCCTGGAGAGCCAGCGCAAGGACCTGCTGGATTCCATCGAGAACACGCAGGCGACGATTAAGGAAATCGACGAGTTCTCGCGCCAGAAGTTCCAGGAAGCGTTCGACCGCATCAATGAGAACTTCCAGTTCACCTTCCGCAAGCTGTTCGGCGGAGGCCAGGCCTTTATGCGGCTGACCGATGAGCTGAACACGGCGGAGAGCGGAATTGACGTGGTGGCGTCGCCTCCGGGCAAGAAGCTGCAAAACGTGTTGCTGCTTTCCGGCGGAGAGAAAGCGCTGACGGCGCTGGCGCTGCTGGTCGGGATCTTCCAGTATCAGCCCAGCCCATTCTGTATTCTCGATGAAGTGGACGCGCCGCTGGATGAAGCCAACATCGGCCGCTTCACCGAATTGATCCGGGAAATGGCGGTACAGACGCAGTTCATCGTGATTACGCACAGCAAGAGGACGATGTCGGTTGCGCCGGTGATGTACGGCGTCACCATGCAGGAACCGGGCGTCTCAAAAATTGTTTCCGTGAACTTTGGAGCGGAAGAGAACTCCCAGCGCGCTTCTGCATAATTTTGTTTTGAGCAGCCTGGTTAATTTTTGAGTCACTGGTACTACAAAAATTTCTGAAAATCAATGCTGTGGAGTCCGCTGTTCATGCGGGTTTCGCAGCATCGCTTTTTTTCGCCAAATGTTTTTACAATAATCCATCAGCGAATGAGTTGACTTGCTGCAAACCCGGTTGACAAAAGTTTCCGGGCAGCTAGAATAACGCCTCGCCCTTCTGATTTCGTCATGAGCCCAACAACTTTAAATCGCATTCTCCTTCAAACTGACTTTCCGGACCTCACGCTGCACGCGCGCGGCAAGGTGCGCGATCTCTACAGCCTGAACGGATCGTTGTTGTTCGTTGCAACCGACAGAATTTCGGCTTTCGACTACGTTCTTGGAACCGGTATTCCGGAAAAGGGAAGAGTTCTTACGCAGCTCTCGCTCTTCTGGTTCGATTTCCTCAAGGACATGGTCAACAACCACCTGATCACTGCGAAAGTTGACGAGTACCCGGCGCCGCTCCAGAAATATGCTGACCAGGTTCGCGGACGTTCGATGCTGGTGATCAAAGCGCAGATGATTGACATTGAGTGCGTGGCCCGTGGATACCTTTCCGGCTCGGGCTGGAAGGAATACCAGAAGACCGGCGCCGTGTGCGGCATCAAGCTTCCGGCAGGGCTGAAAGAATCTGACAAGCTGCCGGAGCCGATTTTCACGCCGGCGACCAAAGCAGTTAGCGGTCACGACGAGAACATCTCGTTTGAAGAGATGTGCAAGCATACCGGCAAGGAACTTGGCGAGAAGCTGCGCGAGCTGACGCTCAAGATTTACAGCACTGCGGCGGATT
>JAICYU010000109.1 GCA_025934025.1 Terriglobales bacterium | reverse complement strand
GGCCACACCATCAGGCTACGCGGCATTTACGCCTAAGAAACTTGTGCGCGACTAACTAAGGGCAGCCTTTCCAGGCTGCCCTTATTGTGTTTGGCGAACTTTCAGCGACGGCGGCTCTTTTTCTTGCTGCCGCCTTTTTTGCTCGAGCTCTTCTGTTTGCTCGAGCTTTTCTTTTTGCTTGAACTTTTCTTGCTTGCTTTCTTGGCCGAGCTCCTCTTGCCACGGCTGCTCTTGCCGCGTCCAGCGGAACTGGATTTCTTCTTGCTCGCCTTCTTGGCCGCAGGTTTCTTCTTCGCGGCCGATTTCTTTTTGCCGCCGCCGGAACGGCTGGGGCGCGGTGGCGCTGGCTGACTGGGCATCGTCATTGATCTCCCTTCGTCAGCCGACTCTTCTCCATCTCCGCCGCCTGTTTCAGCGCCGATGGATTCTTCTTCCTCCTCGTCGTAATCCTCTTCTATGGAACCGCCACCGAAACCGCCTGAATCGCCGAAATCGTCTTCGTCGTCCTCATGTCTTGCTTTGAGGGTCTCGTCGTAAAAGCTCATAGCTCCTCCAGAAAATTAGGGCCGCAACTTCGTCTGATGCAGAATGCAAACCGGCGCGGATTATAACAACTTGCGCAAAGTTTGTGTCAACTCTGCGCGTGCCGCGCATCAAGTGTGCAACTTGTAGAAAGAATAATCAAGTCAGCGCGTGCTGGAATTCACGTCTTTGGAGGCGATCTGCGCAGCTGCTTTTTCGGCCTTTGCAGGCGTACTCTTGTGCGCGGTATGGCGGCGTCGCCGAGGCGATTTGTCAGGCTCACCCGGAGCCAGCGGCTTGTATACGACAAGCACCCTGCCACGACGTAAGCTGTTTCCTTTCAAGCGGTTCCAGCGGCGCAGGCGCTCGGGCGCTACGCCGAAATCTTCCGCCACCGAGAGCACCGTGTCTCCGCTGTGAACGCGATAGCGGCTGGGATACCTGGAGTAAACAATTTTCCCCAGGCCCGCGGCGGAGCCAGAGATGGGAATCACCAGCTTGGAGTCTTGAGTCAACTCAGTGCCCTGCAAATTGTTTACTTCTTCAATCGCATGCTGCGTCGTGTGGTACTTGCGCGCGATCCCTGCGAGCGTGTCTGCCTGGGCGACTTTGTGATAGCGCCAGATCACGCGTTTGTCCTGTGGGATGGCCGCGATGGCCGTTTCGTACTTGTCTTTTGTGCCGGGGGGTAGATGGAGGTCAAAGGGCTCGTCTTTCGGAGTGGTACGCCGCAACAGGCTCGGATTCAATTCGATCAGTTGCTCCGCGGTCGCGTCCACACATTCGGCCACCAGCCGCAAATCCACCGGATAGTTGACCCGCGCGACGTCATACTTTACCGGCGCCGCGGGCTGCACGCTGTCCAAGCCATACTGTGCCGGGTTCTTGGACATGATAGTCATGGCCAGAATGATGGGAACGTAATTCTTGGTTTCAGCCGGCAGGACGTTGCGCTTGTAGAGCTCCCAAAAATCAGCATAGCCGGTGCGCTTGACCGCTTGCTGAACGTTGCCCGGGCCGGAATTGTAGGCAGCCATGGCCAGATACCAGTCGCCAAACTCGTTGTACAGATCTTTCAGGTGCCTTGCCGCTGCGCGAGTGGCCTTTTCTGGGTCCTGGCGATCATCCACCCACCAGTTGCGATGCAGCCCATATCCCGCTCCGCGGCTAGCCATGAATTGCCACATGCCGCGAGCGCGGGCGCGAGAGAGCGCCAAGGGCTTAAAGCCGGATTCTGCCTGCGCAAGATAGATCAGGTCCTGCGGCAGGCCTTCTTCTTTGAAGATGCGCAGGATCATGTCGCGGTATTTGCCGGCACGAGCGACAGAGTTTTCGAATGTGGCGCGGCCCTTGGTGGAAAAAAAATTAATGTAGCCGGCAACGTAGTCGTTGATCACCAAAGGCAAATCCGACTGAACCGTTTTCAATTCCTGCTCGGCTTTCGCCTTCAGGTTGGGATCTGCCGGAAGCGAGGACTGATTGGCTTCGTCAATGGGCGCCGGTTCGGGCTGCTGCTCGGTGAATCCATCCCCTTCTTTGAACGACGCCATTTCCAGGCTATTGATCTCATCGGTGATCTTGTCGAACTCCTGCTGCAGCCGGTCATCGTCTCGAATGTCAACCGGCCCCTGCATCAGAACGTCAACCGCATGGTTGAAGTCCTGTTTGGCGGCATCAAGATGGCCTGCTTTGTAGTTCGCTTCGCCGGAAGTGTAGGCCTTCTCGGCTTCAATAATTGTGGCCTCGATCGGGTCGGCCGGTGGAGCTTGATGTTCTTGGGCGGTTTGTTTCTGCGAAACTGTCTGGGCCAATCGAACCGGGACATGCGTTAGCGGAAGTGGCGCATCGGGAGTTTGAATTGCGGGCGCCATGGCTTGCGATACCGGCAACGCTGGCTTGCTGGGCTGTTTCCCTCCGCAGCCGCTCAAAAACGCCAGGCCGGCGCTCACTCCCACAGCAAATAATGGCTTCAGTAACGCCAATCCATGGCTTTTCCGCAAGATCATACCTTCCCTTTGACGATGATTTCTGATGATGGGCAGCTTGCAATGTGCTTGGCGGGGGAAAGGCACTGACCAGATTTTAATGCAAGTATGACAAAACCGGTCCCGGAACTTGCCCGGGACCGGCATTACTTTCAGGTTACTACCAGTTGACCTTTAGGCCGAACTGGAGTTGCCGCGGATCAAACGCTGCAGTGGGCTGGCCCGCTTCCGTGTAAAGCGAGTTCACGTCGGCGATGTTGAACCGGTTAATGAAGTTAAATGCATCCACCGAGCCTTGCAGCTTCATGCGTTCGCCCAGACTGAGTGTCTTGGCCACGCGCATGTCGGTGAAGATGGTCATCGGCCGAGTTCCGGCGTTGCGTCCCAGGTTGCCGTCCAGAGATCCTGTGAACACTCCGTCGAGCGGGTTGGAGTCAACGAAGCACGGAATCTGGAAAGCACCCGTCGGCGAAGCCTTGGAAGCCACAGTCGGGAAACCGCAAGCGTTCGTCGGAGCTCCCGCGCTGACGGCGTTAGGACGATCCGTCGAGGTACTGAAATTGAAGTTCTGGTCAGTTCCGGTTAATACGTTGAACGGCCGACCTGAGCTGAACTCAATGATCGGCGCCAGGTTCCAGTCGCTGAAGAACTTGCCCCAGAAGCTCTTTCCGGCCTTGCCGGTCTGATACATGCCGCTGAAGACAAAGCGATGGCGCTGGTCGAAGGTGGAATTGGCGCGCTCCAGATCGGGTCGCACGTCGTTTTGGGGAGAGAGAAGTGTTTGTAAATCGGTGGAATCGTCAATTGCATGCGACCAGGTGTAGGAACCAAGGAACTCAAAATGGTCTTTCATCCGCTTCCGCAGATTCACCGTCAGGCCGTGATAGACGGAACTGCCATTGGAGAAATTCGCAACCATGTCGCTGAACGGAACCGGCACTCCAAGGCCGAGCCCATATTGACTCGCCAGCGCATTGGCAATGGGCAAGCACGGCGCGAGCGCTGTGGTGAGCGATGGATTCAGCCCTGATTTGCGGAAGAAGCTGAGAAGAGCAGGGGTGACCCAGGCGCCCGCTGGTCCCACGCCGCACGGCGCAGTTGCCGTTCCGGCCTGCAATGGATTCGTGACGGTCGGCTGCGAATTGGCCAGGGCCCACGCGTTGAACTTCTCCCAGTTCTCAATCAAAGCTTTGGGATCGGTAGGATTGGTATTGATCGGCCGGTTGAGATGATGGCCGCCGGTGAAGTTGTAAGCGGCACTGATCGCAAAGTCGTGTCCGAGGTCATGCTCAATGGAGAAGTCCCCCTGCTCCGCGTATCCATACTGGAAATTCTTGCCCACGGGGAAGCCAAACGGCTGCGAGACGATCGGAACGCCGGCTCCGAGATACGCCTGGTTGGTAAAGAGCGAGGGTGCATTCGGCGTCGGATTGAAACGCTGTTCGTTGGGCAGATAGTTCAGTCCAGTTGCCAGTCCCGGAGGCGTGCAAGTTGCATTGCCGAGGATGCCCTGGAAGGTGTTCGTTGCATTCAGGTTCAGCGGTGAAGGACTTGAGGCCCCGGTGCAGGGCGAGCCGCCGAAAAGAATGAACTGCGGCGCCTGGCTGCCATCGGCCACGTCGGAGTCGAACGCGAGCGCCAGCAGAGGATGATCGTAGAAGAGTCCATAAGAGGTGCGGACCACGGTCTTGCCGTCGCCCTTGGGGTCCCACGCCAATCCCAACCGCGGAGCAACGTTGTTGGTGTCGCGCGGAATGCCTTGCGTTATCCCCAGCGCATCCTGCGCGGTCTGCGATATCTGGTTCACGGCTCCAAATTCTGGCGAGAGCTCGTAGTCATACCTCACGCCATAATTCAACGTCAGCTTCTGGCCCAGTCGCCACGAGTCCTGGAGAAAGAACCCCATGGTAGTGAGATTGAATGAATCGTGCGGATTGCCGACGCCCTGAATGAAAACCTGCGGAATTCCCAGCCCATAAGCCTGGACAGCAGAGAAATTCGGAAATCCGGCAAAATTACTGTTGAGCGACGATCCGGTCAGTTCACCAAAGTTGTAAATTCCGCCGAAGTTCACGGTGAAGTCGGCGGTCAGCGGCAGATAATTCACGTCAGCACCAAACTTGATGCTGTGGTTTCCCTTGATCCAGGAAAAGTTGTCGGCCATCTGGTGCCGCTGCTCCACCCGGTTCACAAACGAGAACGGCTCGCGGCCGAAAAAGGCGAATCCCGGGATATTCACCGCTACGTCGCCGCCGCCGTTGGCGCGCGAGAAGTTGTAGAGCAGCCCGCGGCGCGAATACTGATATTTGGCATCGTTGATTTTGTTTGCTCCAAGGATCCAGGTTTCTTGAACTCCGGCGCTGCCGTCGTGATAGTTCTGCGTTGAGGTGCGAGAGAAGGCGTTCTGGCCGAAATCCTGGTTTTGAGCGTTCACCTGGATTCCGGTGACATCACTCGGGCTCAGGCCGCCGCGGAACATGAGTTGATTATTCGCATTGAATTTGTGATCGAGCCGCAGCGAGTAAACGTCAGTTGCTTCGGAAATGGGATAGTTCCCAACCTGGCTGAGGAGGTTGTGGAACGAAGCAGGGAGCGACGCGCCTGTCGTGGGAAATGCGCCAAATGGCCCTGGTGCTCCGGGAACGCCTTGCAACGCCACGGCGGCGCCTCCGGCCGCAAGCTGCGCATAGCCGACGGTCAGCGGATTCACCGGCGCTCCAGCCAGGAACTGCGCCTGCTCTGCTGTCACCAGCGATCCCGCGGGAAGCCCGAACGAAGCTGCGTTGCTCAGCGGGACAAAACCAAAATTGTTGGCGCCAATGGTGGAGAAGCCCGTTTCCTGCCGGCGCGTGGTTTCAAACGAGAAGTAGTAGAACGTCTTATCTTTCTTCAGTGCGCCGCCAAACGCCGTTCCCGCCTGGACGCGCGTGTACGCTGGATCAGGGGTGTTGCTGAACGGGTTTACCGCCTGGAAGTTGCGATTACGCAGGTATCCGAAAACGCTGCCGTGAAAATCGTTGGTTCCTGACTTGGTAATGATGTTCACCACGCCGCCCGATGCGCGGCCATACTCGGCTTCGTAGCCGTTGGTGATGATCTGGAATTCCTGCACGCCTTCCTGCGATAGCGTGGAGCGGATTCCGTTCACGGAGTTATCCACTGCATCCATTCCGTCAACGTTCACCGCGTTCGAACGCGCACGCTGCCCGCCAAAGTTCAAGCCGGAAGTAGGAGCCGCGCCAATGCTGGGCGCTACATCTCGTTGCACCTGAGAATTCGTCAGCGAGAAATTCACGTAGTTGCGGCCATTGATGGGAAGATTTTCAATCCGCTGCTCGCCGATGGTTGTGCTCGTAGAAGTGCGAGCTGTCTCCACCAGAAGCGGCTCGCCGGTAACCGTGATCTCAGTTTCGGCTGCGGCCAATTGCAGCGTAACCGGATATTGGGCTGACTGCCCAACCGTGAGCGAGACGCTGTGGGCGATCATTTTGGAGAAACCCTTGGCGACGACAGACAGGGTATAGGTTCCGGGCGGGACGGAGAGCAGCACAAATTCGCCGTCCTCTGAACTCTGGACGGTACGCTCAATGCTTTTGGCATCGTCACGGATAGTAACGGTAGCGCCCTGAATCACAGCGCCGTTCGGATCTTTCACTGTGCCGCGCAACTCGGCTGTGGCGGCAGTCTGGGCAAACGCTCCGGTGGCAAAAAGGAGCAGCAACAGCGCTGATGCCAGTCGCTGAATCTTGTTCATTTTGTATTCACTCCTCACCCGATCTTTGAAAATAAATCTCTGGGCAGACAGGTGGATGGTGCGTCTTTTTACCATCCAGCAGGTACAAAGGCAAGCAGGGATTTGCCTTGAATGTTTGGTTTCAGGGCACCTGAGGCTGATACGCGCTGGAACGGCTAGATCCGCTTGACGATCAGTGAACTTCCCTTCCGCAGATATCCCTTTCTCTGGAACCAGTCTTCCATCGCGGATTTCAACCGCTCTACGGGGACGCGGCTCCCGATCTCCAGCACTCCGTCTGCGACCGGCAAAGTGTCGTCAAAAATGGGATCATTGGTAAAGTTGCGCATGGCAAAGTTGTCCAGCCACTTCAAGGGGCAGGACTCAAACTTGCCATCGGCTTCGTAAGTGACGGAGAGTCTGCGGGAAAACATCGGGTGCTTGCATTTTAGCTCGGGCTTCCCGCCATAAGACAAAGACGCCCTCGCGATCGCGAGGGCGTCAGCAAGAGTGGAGCGCTGGGTTACTGCAGCAGCTTCGGTTCTTCGTCTTCCTTTTCCAGAATCACCACAGCCGAGGCCACCTTGTCACCCTCTTCGAGGTGCAGCAAGCGGACGCCCTGGGTGGAGCGGCCCGCTTCGCGGATCTGCTTGGTGTCAATGCGGATGATCTTGCCGAACTGACTGATCAACATGGCCTCTGAGCTTTCGTCCACCAGCAGAATGCCGGAGACGTTGCCGTTGCGAGCCGTCGTCTTCACGTTGATCACACCTTTGCCGCCGCGCGACTGCAAACGGTATTCTTCGATGGGTGTGCGCTTACCGTAGCCCTGCTCGGTCACGCTCAGGATCAGGCTGGGAATCGTCTCTTCGACTGCGTTTTCGCCCTTGCCGTTGGTCTTTTTCTTGCCGTCTTTGGGCGTCACAGCTATTCCTACAATGTAATCCCCTTTGTCGAGGTCCATTCCACGCACGCCGAATGCCGGACGGCCCATGGATCGGACGTCATTCTCGTCAAAGCGGATGGCCATGCCTTCATGCGACGCCAGGAACACCACATGGTTCCCGTCGGTGAGGCGCACCGCGACCAACTCGTCTTCGTTTTCAATTCCGATGGCGATGATGCCGCGTGACATCACGTTCGAGAAATCTTTGACGGGCGTCTTTTTAACCGTGCCGTTGCGCGTAGTGAAGAATACATAGCGGCCTTCCTCTTCCAGATCGCGCACCTCAAGCAGCGTCCTGACGGTTTCGCCCGGCTGGAGCGCCACCAGATTGCCGATGTGTTTGCCCTTGCCTGCCGCGCCAACGTCGGGAATCTCGTACACCTTGAGCCAGTACACACGACCCTTGTTGGTAAAGATCAACAGATACGAGTGGGTCGAAGCGAGGAAGAGGTATTCGACAAAATCCTCCTCGCGTGTCTTCATGCCGGTGCGGCCCGTGCCGCCGCGCCGCTGCTGGCGATACGTGGAGATGGGCGTTCGCTTCAGGTAGCCGCTATGCGAGACGGTTACCGCGACCTGCTCGTCGGCAATCAGATCTTCGAGCGTAATTTCCGTTGATTCGTCAGTGATTTCGGTACGGCGCTCGTCGCCGTATTGTTCCCGTACTTCTTTCAGCTCTCCAACAATCACGCCGCGCAGCTTTTTGTCCGAAGCCAGGATTGATTCGTACTCTGCAATTTTCAGCCGGATTTCTTCCAGTTCTTTCAGAATTTCTTCCGTCGAAAGCCGCGTCAGACGATAGAGTTGGAGTTCCAGGATGGCGTCGGCCTGCTTGGGACTGAGCCGCCCTTCGGTGCCGCCAACACGCAGCTGCATCTGTTTGTCAACGATCTTGAACTTTGCGGCAAGCAGCGCTTCCTTGGCTTCCGCGCGGGAACCCGAACCGCGGATCAGCTTGATCACGGCATCGAGATTATCGAGCGCCAGCTTATACCCTTCTAAAATGTGCTCGCGCTCGCGTGCTTTTTCCAGCAGATAAACCGTGCGCCGGCGCACCACATCAATGCGGTGATCAATGAAGTGCTGGATGGCCTGCACCAGCCCCATCTCTTTGGGCTGGCCATTGACTACGGCAAGAAAGATCATGCTGAAACTCAACTGCATGTCCGTGTGCTTGTAGAGCTGGTTCAGGATGATCTGCTCTTCCGCGCCGCGCTTCAGGTCAATCACAATACGCATGCCGTCGCGGTCGGATTCATCGCGCACATCAGCGATATCGTCAATCACTTTGTCATTCACAAGCTGAGCGATTCGCTTAATCAGCGTGCCCTTGTTTACCTGGTAGGGAATTTCCGTGACGATAATGGCTTTGCGTCCCTGCGTTTGCTCTTCAATGGCTGCTTTGGCGCGCATCATGAAACGGCCACGCCCGTGAGTGTAGGCGCTCTCGATTCCGCTACGCCCATAAATGTAGGCGCCGGTGGGGAAGTCCGGACCCTTCACCACTTTCAGGACTTCCTTGAGCGTGGTTGCGGGATTATTGACCAGCATGATAGCCGCGTCCACGATCTCGGTGAGATTGTGCGGAGGAATATTGGTCGCCATGCCGACGGCAATTCCGTTGGAGCCATTCACCAGCAGGTTGGGAATGCGCGTGGGCAGGACCGTAGGCTCGACCGTCGTGTCGTCGTAGTTGGGTGTGAAGTCCACCGTCTCTTTGTCAATATCTTCCATCAGCGCGCCCGCGATTCGCGTCAGACGGCACTCGGTGTATCGCATGGCTGCGGGCGGATCGCCATCCACTGACCCGAAGTTGCCCTGGCCATCAACCAGCGGGTAACGAAGCGAAAAATTCTGTGCCATACGCACAAGCGTGTCGTAAATCGCGCTGTCGCCATGCGGATGGTACTGGCCCATGGTCTGGCCCACTACCTTGGCGCATTTGGTGTGCTTCTTGTTGTAGTGCAGGCCCATGTCCTGCATGGTATAGAGCACGCGCCGGTGCACCGGCTTGAGTCCGTCGCGGACATCGGGCAGCGCGCGGCCGATGATGACTGACATTGAATAATCGAGATACGATCGCCGCATCTCCTCTTCAATATTGACGGGCTGCACATTGGCAGCTCCTGGCCCGCCCGGAGGCAGACCATCCCCTCCGCCCGAAGGGGGATTCAGCGGTAATTGTGGGTTTTGATCGTCAGCCATCAGCCTGCTCTCGCTTTCAAATTTGCTTCTCTACTGTCCTGTTTTTTAGCGCATGACGAGCACGAATCCGACGGGCTCCCGAGAGCCGCCGAATTCCGCTAAGTAATTGCATTTACAGTAAGTTATGCGCCAATGGAATACAGGTAATTATAGCACATTGGGGGCTGCTGCCGGTGGCCTCATCCCATCAACATTCCGCCGTTCACCTTCAGCACGTGGCCGGTGATGTAGCCGGCTTCTTCTGAGGCGAGAAAGCGCACGGCATAAGCGACTTCCATGTCGGTTCCCGCCCGGCCAAGCGGGATCATCTCATTCACCTTGGATTTCAATTCCGGCGCGAGTCCTTCGGTCATTGCCGTCTCAATATATCCGGGCGCAACCGCGTTCACCGTGATGTTGCGAGACGCAACTTCGCGGGCCATCGCCATGGTGAAGCCAATCAGTCCAGCCTTGGAAGCGGCGTAGTTGGCCTGGCCCGCCTGGCCCATCTGCCCGAAGACGCTGCTGATGTTGACGATGCGCCCCCAGCGCTGCTTCAGCATGGAACCGATCACGGCTTGCGTACACGAAAAAGCGCCTCCAAGGTTGGTTTGAAGAACGGAATCCCAATCCGAGCGTTTCATGCGCATTAGAAGCGTATCGCGCGTGACTCCGGCATTGTTCACCAGGATTTCAATTTTTTGAAAACGTTCGAGCGCCGCTTTCACCGAGTTCTTCACGTCAGCTTCGTCGCTCACGTCCATGCGGAAGGCCGCAGCCTGACCGCCGCGCTGCTCAATTTCCTGAACGACGGCTGCCAGCTTTTCCTCATTGCGCGCGGCCAGTGCAACAACGGCGCCTGCTTCGGACAGCGCCAGGGCGCAGGCGCGTCCAATGCCTTGCGATGCGCCAGTAATCAGTGCCACTCGGCCCACGAGTCCTGCCATGGAGTTCTCCTCAAAGACAATTCGGATTATAGCCAGTGGTAAAGGGGGCTGCGCGCAGCAGTGGGCGTGAAGCTCACACTGCGGTCTTCTCTTCCGAAGTAGCGAGCGCAGCTTCGGCCATGATCTCGTCGCGGAACATCACCCGCAGCATAGGCGGAGCGACCAAAGTGGTCACCCCGGTCATGAAGATGACCAGAGCGTAAGCACTTTCGGAAATCATATTCATTTGCAAGCCGACCAGCGCCACGATCAGTCCAACCTCGCCGCGCGGCACCATGCCGGTCCCTACCCGGAGCGCAATCTTCCATCCCTGCGGCAACACCGGCAGGCCGCAGCCCACCAGCTTGGAGATGATCGCCAGTATGGAAATGATCACAGCGGAAACAATCAGGTGAGAATCGAACACCCCCAGGTTCAGCCGTGCTCCCATGCTGAAGAAGAAAAATGGCGCCAGAAATTCGTTGATGGCGGAAACGCGCGGCTGAAGGTTCCATCGCGGCGAGTATTCAGCAAAAGCCAGGCCTGCGAAAAACGCGCCGATAATCGCGGCCATCCCAATTTTCACCGCAGCATAAGAGAGGCCAATGCAGATGGCCAGCGCAATCACAAGCGGAGCGTCATGGGTGGACATGCGCTGCAGCCCGGGCTCCATGCGCTTCACCACGCGGGGCGCGTAGTACAACATGATCAAAGCAAAGCCGATGGCTTCAATGGCGGTAATCAGCAACTGGGCCCACTCATTGCCGGTGGTGGAAACCAGTCCG
>JAICYU010000055.1 GCA_025934025.1 Terriglobales bacterium | reverse complement strand
GTGTATTAGCATAGACCGACATCAGCACCATCCTCGCGCGATCTTCTTACCGGCGCAAGTGCTTTGCGATCTCTCTTGCCGCGTTCCAGCCGGAACCGCCGGTCAAGCCCACTCCGGGATGAGTGCCCGAGCCGCAGAGATAGAGGTTCTTTATGGGCGTCTGGTAACGCGCCCAGTCCAGCAGCGGACGCATGGTGAAGAACTGGTCGAGCGCAAGTTCGCCGTGAAAGATGTGGCCGCCGGTAAGGCCGTAAATGCTTTCGAGATCGTTTGGCATGATGATCTGCGCATCCTCCACCAGTCCCGGCAAATCCGGCGCGTACTCCGCGAGAGTGTTCACGATGGTGTTGCCCAGGGCATCGCGCTGGCTCTCCCAATCCGTTCCCTTCAATTCAAATGGCGCGTACTGCATGTAGACGGACATCACGTGTTTGGCAACCGGCGCAAGTGAAGAATCTGTGAGCGAAGGGATCGTGACTTCAAGATAGGGGTGCGAAGAGAAGCCGCCGTATTTGGATTCGTCGAAAGCTCGCTCCAGATAATCAATCTCGGGTCCAATGTGCAGCCTCCCGCATAGAGCAGCATCATTTCCTTTTAATGCCGTGAATGTTGGCAGGCCGGAAAGGGCAAGGTTCATCTTGGCGACGGTTCCGGGCATTCGATAGTGCTGAAGTTTCAGCACGAAGTTGGGCGCGAGATGCGCCGGATCCACCAGTTTAAGCAGGGTGCGGCGGGGGTCGGCATTCGAGATCACCGCTTTGGCGTGAAGTTCCTCGCCCCTAGCTAAAACGACTCCGAGCGCGTCTCCATTCTTGACGATGATCTCTTTCACCTCCACTCCGGTGCGGAGCTCCGCGCCGGCCTCTCTGGCTGCGGCTGCCATAGCCTGTGTGATTGCGCCGATTCCGCCGCGGACGAAGTTGGCCGACCCCGAAGGTTGCGGATCACCGGCCGCACGAAGCAACAACACCAGACTGCTGCCGGCGGACCATGGACCGAGAGCAGTCCCGAAGATTCCGCGAGCAGCAATCGCGGCGCGCACTAGTTCCGTCTCAAAGACCTCGGCGACCAGATCGGCCACTGCCATCGGCCCCCAGCGCAGTAGCCGGTACATATCTTTCTTTCCTAGTTTGCGCAGCGAGCGGCCGGTTTGTAGCATGGCCCAGAGATCGCCCCGGCTGGGATCATCAATGTTGGGCGGTGGCTGTCGCAAAAGCTCGCCAATAACGTTCCCGACCTTCTCTAAAGACTTTTGGAATTCCGGATATTGTTCTGCATCATGCGGCGAGAACTTCTTGATCTCCTCCAGCGTGCGCGAGGCATCGCTGTAAAGGACAAGTGCGCGTCCTTCGGGTGATAGCGCGGTAAGATTTACTTCGCTGCGGATGAATTCCAGTCCGTGGCGCTCAAGCTGCATGTCGCGCACGATTTCCGGCAGGATCGGACCGGCTGAGTGCGTCAGAGTAGAGCAGCGAAATCCAGGGCGAAACTCTTCGGTGATGGCTGCGCCGCCCAGGACTGGACGACGCTCCAGAACGACCGGTTTGAAACCTGCCTTGGCCAGATAAAACGCGGTGATAAGCCCGTTGTGCCCGCCGCCAATGATGATGACGTCGCGCGCTTCAGGCACTTACCCGCACCGTTCCTTTGATATCTTTCAGGATTTCCAGCGCGGCCAGCCGGCCGGGTGCACCCATGATCCCGCCTCCGGGATGCGTTGCTGAGCCGCACATATACAGGTTCTTGACTGGCGTGCGGAACTGCGCGTAGCCGGGCACCGGACGAAGGAAGAAGAGCTGTTCGAGAGAAAGTTCGCCCTGGAAGATGTTGCCTTCGCTCAATCCGAACTCGCGTTCCAGGTCAAGCGGCGTGAGCACCTGCTTATTGATAATGATGTTGCGGATATTGGGCGCGTATTCGGCGATGGCATCAATCACATTGTCGCCGAAGGCTTCGCGCTGGTCGTCCCAATTCAGGCCCTGACGCAACTTGTATGGCGCGTATTGCACGAAGCATGACATCACGTGCTTGCCCGGCGGCGCAACTGATGGATCAGTGAGTGAGGGGATCACGATGTCGAGGTACGGCCGGCGGGAGTAGTTGCCGTACTTGGCGTCGTCATAGGCACGCTCCATGTATTCGACGCTGGGCGAGATGGAAATTGCTCCTCGCAGATGCGGGCCGGGTCCGGGCAGACACTTGAAGTCGGGAAGCGCGTCGAGCGCGATGTTGACCTTGCCGGAAGAACCGCGAAATTTGTACCGACGCACGTCGTTCAGAAAGTCATCGGGCAGCAATCCCGGTTCCATGAAGCGGAGAAACGTGTTTCTGGGATCAACGCTGGATGAAATCACGTCAGCCAGGATTTCATCGCCGTTTTCGAGCACCACGCCGCGCGCGCTATTGTCCTTCACGATGATGCGCGCAATCCCGGCTTTGGTGCGGACTTCCGCGCCTGCTTCGCGCGCCGCTTCGGCAATCGCATTGGAAATTGCGCCGGTGCCGCCGCGGGCAAATCCCCAGGAGCGGAACGCGCCGTCAATCTCTCCCATGTAGTGGTGCAGCAGGACGTAAGCGGTCCCTGGCGAGCGCACGCCGAGAAACGTCCCGATGATTCCCGAGGCGGACATCGTGGCTTTGAGCACGTCGGTCTCAAACCACTGGTCGAGAAAATCCACCGCGCTCATGGTCATCAACTGAACTTGGTTGTACTTATCGTCGCTCGAAAGGCCCTGAAAACGACGGCCGAGAAAAAGCAGCTTGATGAGTTCGCGCGGGTTCAGCGTGCTGGGATCGGGTGGAACCATGCTCAGAATCGGCTTCACGAAGCGGCACATAGCCTGCATTGCCTTGCCGAATTCTTCGTAAGCTTCTGCGTCGAGCTTGGAGTGCCGAGCAATCTCGCGGCGCGTCTTGCCGTGATCGTTTACTCGCCACAGGTAGTCGCCAGTGGGCATGGGAGTAAACGTGCCGTCGAGAGGAAGGATCTCAAGGCCGTGGCGGGGAAGATCGAGATCGCGAATGATCTCCGGCCGCAGCAGCGAGACGACGTAAGAGCAAACGGAAAATTTGAATCCGGGAAAAACTTCTTCGGTAACAGCGGCCCCGCCGAGCACATACCGGCGTTCCAAGACCAGAACCCGCTTGCCCGCACGAGCGAGATAAGCGGCATTGGTGAGACCGTTGTGACCGCCGCCGATGACGATCACGTCGTATTTGGAATTCTTGTCGTGGGAAACCGAAGACATACTTACCCCGCGCTCCGGGATCTCTGCCGGCTGCGCTCAAGGAAGGCTGCCATAGCCTGCCTAGCATCCGGCCCGTGCAGCAGTTCCGCGAACTTACGTGTCTCCTCTCCCATTGCTTCCGCGAGAGCACGGGAACTGTTGCGGCGAAGAAGGGCTTTGGTCGCGCGCAAAGCGGATGCCGGCTTTTCGGCAAGCTGGCGCGCTTTAGACAGGGCAAACTCAAACAAGCTATTGTCCGGACAGATCTGATTGACTAGGCCATAATCTCGCGCCTGCTCGGCCCCGAAAGGCTCGCCAAAGAACAAAAGCTCCGCGGCCCCCTGATGTCCCACCATGGCCGGAAGGATGAGGCTTGAACCTGCTTCGGGACACAGTCCCAGATTCACAAAAGGAAGCTGAAAGCGTGCTCCCGATCCGGCATAAACCAGATCGCAGTGCAGCAGCATGGTTGTACCAATGCCAATGGCCAGCCCATTCACGGCGGCGATCACGGGCTTCTGCGCGGCGCGCAGTTTCTCAAGAAAATGAATGGCATCGCGCGGCCCATCAGAGCTCGCGCTCGCAAAATCCGCCAGGTCGTTGCCAGCGGTGAAGCAATCCGGCGTGCCGGTGATCAGAACCACGCGAACCGACTCATCGGCTTCCGCTTGTTCCAAAGCCGCGATGAGCAACCGGTACATGGCAAGGGTGAGAGCGTTCTTCTTTTCCGGCCGATTCAGCCGGATGATGGCTAGACTCGTATCTCGCTCAAATACGACGTGATTCTGCATTAAGCACCTGAAATCAGGAGTATACAGGCCGTGGGCATCCACCGGCACATGTCCCTGCGGGGCCGCGGGCTTGGACCCAAGTAACGCAGCCCGCCGGCGGCGTTCCAGCTATGCTTATGGGGCTTCCCCCACTGGAGTTTTGCCATGAAAAACGCGCTCTCCGTGTTGCTTGTTCTGGCATTATCTGCGGGCCTGGCCGCGCAAACTCATAACGCCCGGCGCTCTAGCCGCCATGCTTACGTGGCCCCCATGCGGACTGATCTGAACAGCTCGCTCACCGATCTGGACCGTGTTGCCATGTCCACCTATGCGGATATTTCGGCTCTGAACATTGATCGCTGGGGATCGCAATGGAAGCCCGGCTTCCTCAAGAGCACACGCCAGAAAGAAGCGGAGCACACGGCGGAATCGGTAAAGCGCAATCTGAGTGATGCTCTGCCTACGCTAATCGCCGACGTGCGCACGACCCATGGCAACGTCTCCAGCACCTTCCGGCTCTACCACGATCTGACGCTGGTGGGCGAAGCCATGGACACTCTGGTCAGCACCGCGAAGTACGAAGGCAGGCAGCATGAAACGCGCGGCTTGGCCAACGACTGCGCCGCGTTAAGCCGGGTTCGTCACAATCTCACCTCTTACATTGAGGCCAAGGCTGTGATGATGGACAGCAAGGCAGCTACGTTAGCGTCGTATTCTCCGGCCCGCCAATCGCGGCCAACCGCAGTGAGGAAGATCGTGATTGATGACATGAGCCAGGCTGCTCCGCCGCCTGCGCCAAGAAAGATTGTGGTGGATGACGATCCCCAGCCCGCTCCCAGAGCTGTGGCCGCGCGCGCCTTCCCGGCACCGAAGAAGATCATTATTGATGATGACCCAGAGCCGGCCGAAGCGCCCGCTCAGGCAAAAGCAACATCCGCGACTGCGCCTCAACCTATAGCAGCAAATGTGGCTCCGCCCGCGCCAGCCGCCCAGAGCCAACCGGCACCGGCAGACGCGAATGCGACTGGTCCAGCGCTTTCAAACTCGCTGCTGCCCAAAAAGATCATCATTGATGACAACGCGCCTGAGGAGAGGCCGGCCAGGAAGAAGGCCGCGGTGCAGTACAGCAATCTCTAAGCCTCTACTGAATTTTCTGCGCTGCCGCCAGCATTTCTCCCGCACGGGCGCGCACCCTTATGTCCTCAGTGAAATTGACCCAGCGGACCACTCCATGCGGGTCCACCAGGAACTCCGCTGGACGCGCGATATCATGTTTGTCCGGTCCACCGGCAGGATGCAGCAGATGGTAGCGGCGGATGACCTCAGTCGCCGGATCTGAAAGAAACGTGAAGCTGTAGCCGGCGTCGCGGCGCAGGTTAGCAGAGGTCTGCGTCGAATCAACGCTGATTGCGACGGGGCGAACTCCCGCGGCTTGAAATTCCGGCAACTGCTTTTCTATACCTCGTAACTCGAGGTTGCAGAACGGTCACCAGTATCCGCGATAGAAGACCAGCAGGACTGCTTTCGGCGGAGCGCCGTTTGCGATAGGCAATAGGAGCAGATCGTGCAGCGCTACTGGCTTTCCCGCAGTGTCCGGCAGAGTGAAATCCGGCGCTGTCTGGCCGACCTGCGGGGCCGAACTGGCGTCGGGAATATTGCGCGAGACGTAAAGCGCGAAAACCGAAAATGCAAACAGAACTCCCGACAGGCCGGCCAGCAGCCAGCTTGCCGTTCTTCCACGATAAATTCTTGGCTCGGCTATAGTGCGCCGCAGTCCCGCAATCACCAACACCAGCGGCAAAGCAAACAATACCAGGTTCAACCAAGGAAGCAGGTGCTGGCCCGGAACCTTGACGAAAAACAAAGCATTGCTCAGAACGGCAACAACGATCAGGGCGCCCGCAATCCAGAGCAGCTTATTACTGCGCAGGCGAGGATCGGGAGCAGGGGTTGGAGTGGACATTATTCGCGCATTCTATCATCGCAGCGTGGCGTACATGTTCTAAGAAGTTTTGGCCTTGCTCTTCAGTCCTGCCCATTCCTCCAGCAAGGTGATCGTGGCCACGTAGTCAAGTTCGTCCTGGCCCTGGCGGCTGGCTTCTTCATAGATCTCATCAATTTTCGAAAGTCCCGGGAGCTTTACATCGTTCTCCTTGCCCGCGTCCAGCATCAGGTGGATGTCCTTGTGCATGAGCTTCAGCGGGAAATTGGGAGTGAAATCCTCGTTCAAAATGAATGGCTTTTTGTATTCCGCCACCCCGGAATGCACCATGGAGGCTTCGATCAATTCAAACATTTTCTCATGCGGAACGCCCAGCTTCTTAGCCAGCGTCAGGCTTTCGCACAGGCCTTCAAAGATGAAAGCGATGTTCATGTTCTGCGCCAGCTTAGCGGAAAGTCCCTTGCCGTTGTCGCCCATGTGGATCACCTTCTTTCCCATGGCTCGCAAGAGTGGTTCCACTCTTTCTATATTGGTTGGGTTCCCGCCGATCATAAAGATCAGAGAACCATTCTCCGCCGCTACTTTCGACCCTGTCACGGGCGCATCGAGAAACTCGCAGCCTTTCTCCTGCAAACTTTCCATAAATTGCAGGCTGGCCGAGGGAGAGATGGTGCTGGAATCTACCACCACGGTTCCGGTCTCTAAGCCCAGGACTGCGCCCTGCGGCCCAAACAGTACTGACTGAACGGCCTTCGTGTCGGAAACGCAGATCCACACGGCCTCTTTGCCCTTAACAGCATCGGCAGGGCTGGCGGCAGTGACTGCTCCTGGAACATCTTTGCCCGGGGTGCGGTTCCAAACCGTGACTTCGTGTCCGGCCTTCACCAGATTGGCGGCCATTGGCCGTCCCATGATTCCCATTCCCAAGAAAGCTACGCGCATAGCTTGGGATTAAAAAGCTTGCAGGCGGTTTGGTCAAGTCGAGCTACAGGTGTCCAGGGAAGACTCTGCTGCAATGTTACAATTTTTGGTTCGCATCTTCTTTGAAGGACTGCCTTTATGTCCCAAGCTACTGCTCAACTGCCCTCGGCGCCTCCGCTGGTTGCGCTGAGTGAGGATGAATCGCTTTTTCGCGACAACGTGCGGCAGTTTGCGGAAGACAGCATCCGTCCCAAAGTCCGCGAGATGGATGAAAAAGGTGTTTTCGAGCACTCTCTGATCGAGCAGTTTTTCTCCCTGGGACTCATGGCTATCGAGGTCCCAGAACAGTATGGGGGCGCGGGAGGCAGATTCTTCGAAGCAATTCTTGCCGTCGAAGAGGTCTCGCGCGTGGACGCTTCGGCCGGCGTAATTGTGGACGTTCAGAACACGCTGGTGAACAACGCCCTGATGCGCTGGACCAATGACGATCAGAAGAAGCGCTACTTGCCGCGAATGGCGCGCGACACTATTGGAGCGTATGCGTTGAGCGAAGCCGGCTCCGGCTCTGATGCCTTTGCCATGCAGACGCGAGCACAACTCAAGGGCAGCGAGTACGTCCTGAACGGGCGCAAGCTCTGGATCACCAATGGCAAGGAGGCAGGCATTTTCATCCTCTTTGCGACACTTGATCCTTCTGCGGGATACAAAGGCATCACGGCGTTCATCGTCGAGAAGGAATTTCCCGGGTTCAGTGTGGGCAAAAAAGAAGACAAGCTGGGAATCCGCGCTTCCTCCACCTGCGAACTGATCCTTGAGGACTGCCGCGTGCCCAAAGAAAGCGTCCTGGGCGAAACTGGCAAAGGCTATAAGATCGCCATCGAAACTCTCAATGAAGGTCGCATTGGCATCGGAGCGCAAATGCTCGGCCTGGCTCGCGGGGCATGGGAAAGCGCCGCAAAGTATGCGCAGGAACGCAAACAGTTCGGCAAGAGCATCGCCGACTTCCAGGGAATCCAGTTCCAACTGGCGCAAATGGCCACTGAGATCGAGGCGGCGCGCATGATGGTCTATAACGCGGCACGAATGAAAGATGCAGGAATGAACTTCGTGAAAGAAGCCGCCATGACCAAGCTGTTTACTTCGCAAGTTGCGGAACGAGTGTCTTCGCTCTCGTTGGAAATCTTCGGCGGCGTCGGCTTTACCAAGGACTATCCGGCAGAAAAGTATTTCCGCGACGCCAAAATCGGAAAGATCTACGAAGGCACTTCCAATATGCAGCTTCAGACCATTGCCAAACTGGTGCTGGGCAAGTGAGCCGCTAAAATCTCAAATTAGCCACTCTCTAATGAGAACACCCGAGAGACTCGTGTTCTCGCCCGTAGTTCACTCTCCCAACGGCCCTTTCTTCATTGTCTGAAATGGCTAGGCTGGTTTAAACTACACCAAATTCCGGCTGCTCACCCCCAAGGCACAGAAAGCAAGTTCAGGAGTAAACGTGCGAACCGACTCCCAGCGGGAGCTCAACGATCTCACCGCAGTCCAGACTTTTTACATTGCCATCCTGGAAAAGAGCCTGGGGCACAGCGTGCCTTTGCCGGCGGAAATAGCTGAGGGAGTGTCTGCTCCGGAAAATTCTGCCCCACGCGTTCAAGCTCTTAAAAACTGGCTGGACGTGCTGGACTTAGCCATGGCGCCGCCGCTGATGCGTGATTGCCTTAAGTCTACTCCCACTCCGGAAACCGCCCATTCCCTGCTGCGTTACTTTACAGACAAGGGCTCATTGCGCTCCGGCGATCGTGACAAGATGGATTGCATCATCACCCATCTATTCCGCACGCCATTCCAGGCGGAAGGCGCAACCGCTCCAGCTTGGCAGCGTCCGGAGGTTGATAGCTCATACTTCTTCGTAGCGCAGGCCGCACTCGGCTTCCTGGGGCATCTCTACAAGCTGATGGCCGATCTGGAGTACGAACGCATGACTCCGGAGCAAACCCAGCTCATGACGGAATTCGAATACCTCTATCAGGAACTGGAGGAATTCCGCCACTTCGACCAGATCATGGACTCCAACATCGTGCAGCGCGTGCGCGAAATCAAGCAGTCGCTGGGCAAGTCTTTTTATCATCCTGACGCGCTCGCGCACTTGGCAGTATGGAACGACGTTTTTGGCCGGAAGTTTGACGAGCTCTTCCACGACGCCACAACCCAGATCCGGACCTTTGCTGAAAATGTCCAGAAAGAGGGCGCGAGCGTGCTTTCACGCCTGGAAGGCGACGTTACAGTGCAGCAGCTCACTGAAGTGCAGCCTGGCGAGATCCTGGCGGGCGACTACCAGAAATCACAAGACGATTTCCGTAAGGTCTCAAAATTCAAGAAAGTAGTGGACAATAAGCGCACGGGGCGTGGCGCTGCTTCTCCGAAATCTGCTCCAGCGCCAGCGCCGGCTCCAGCACCGGCTCCGGTCAAGGTGATTCCGACTGCGCCGAATACGCTGGCAATGACTCCACCCAACCAGCCGCAGCCCGCTCAGCCAGCCGTTCCCATGAAGCCGGCCGCTCCGCCCGTTCGAGCCGAGGTGCTGGCCGTGCATCCTTCTCAGGCCGTCCATAATGCCGTGCAGGAAGGCAAAATTCATAGCGCCCGTGAGTCCATTAAGGAGCACGTGCGTAGTGCAGCCGACCCCAAAATGGCTCACTTGGTGACGGTCAAGAAGACGCGCATCACGCTGACGCCGGGTGAGCTGGAAGCGTTCCGCGCTGACTACCAGGGTGAGAAGAGCTTCCGAGCTGACTACGCCACAGTGATGATGAACGTGGTGGCTTATCTCTCGCGCATGATTGTTGAAGTGGACGAATACAATCAGAAAGCTTCCTCAGCCTATCTTTGGAAGCCGCATGCTGACGCTCTCGCCTACCTGCTGAGCACTCTGGAGCGGCTGAACATGGAAGCTACCTCGGTGCTTGAGACAGCGCGCGCCCGCGGTCTTCAAGAAAAGGCATCTGCGCTCCAAATCTCGCTGGACAAACTGCGCGACTACGCCCGTACCGTTTCCCAGACCTTGCAAGCCGCCGGGCAGAGCGCTGGAGTGTAGAAGGCTTATACTTTCTACATGAAGAACCCCGCATCTCCTGCCATCAAACCTGCGGAAATGACCACCATTGACTTTTCGAATTCCGGCGAGCCCTTGCAGCGGACCACGGCTCCGAAAATTGAGAAGAGTGACGATGAGTGGCGGTGCCAGCTCTCTCCTGAGCAGTTTCAGATAACGCGACACGACGGTACGGAACGAGCTTTCACCGGCAAATATTGGGACCTGCACGACCGGGGGATTTATCGCTGCGTCTGTTGCGGCACTCCTCTCTTCAGTTCGGAAACCAAATTTGAGTCGGGCACCGGCTGGCCAAGCTTTTGGGAGCCACTGGCCAAAGAAAATGTCGAACTGGTGCAGGATGAAAGCCTCGGGATGAGGCGGACCGCGGTGAATTGCCGCCGCTGCGACGCCCATCTGGGCCACGTCTTCCCTGACGGTCCCCGTCCTACTGGCCTCCGCTTCTGCATGAACTCGGCTTCGCTGGACTTTGAGAAAAACAAGGAGTAGCAGTTCGGTCTTAGGCCGGCCATCGGCAGGTCAGCTGCGCAAACTACACTGCGGCGCTCTTCAGTGAGCGCCGCAACACACGATCCCGAGACTCCGCTACGCGGCCGGATGCTCCAGAATTCCAGCGAGCGCGCGCAGCCGTTTTGAATCAGCTGGGCTCTTCGCGGCCTCTGCTTCCTTGTTCAACGAGGGCGACAGGTGCTTCAACTTTGCCAAGCTCTTCTTGCTCATGTGCGAACTCTCAGCGTTCCGAATAGCGTCAGTCAAAGACGCGATTTTGTCCTCCGGCAAAGCCTGTGAGCGAGACAACTGGTCTACATAGGCTTTTGCTACGGTCAGCGTCGCGGGCCACTCGACCCTTTGCTGGTCCTGCACGTTCAGTTCATTAAAGTGGACTGCCCTGGCCGCATCAATTTCGTTCTGCGTCAGGAATTGGCTCGGCGTCAGTTCAAACACATCCAGGCCGCGAGCAATTTCCGAGCCGTAAATATGTCCGTTGTACCAGTAGGCCGACCAATCACCGCCCAACACGAGCATCTTGGGATCAATCGGCCCGCGATCAAAGTAGGCGATTTCAAACGGATGCTGCGGGTCAGTAAAGTCCATCACGGAAACGCCGCCCTGGTACCACGCCTGCACTTCGATGTCGCGACCCGGCACCGGAATCAGTGAACCATTGTGCGCCACGCAATTTTCCGTGTCGCTCTGTGCGGCCGGCATCTTGTAGTAGCTGTCGAACGTTAGCTTATCGTCCTTCAGGCCAAAAATGGCATCGGCGCCCCATTTGTTGGGATCGCTGGGACGGCAACGCGCGCCCAGACCGCCACCCCATTCGTCTGTAAATACCACTTTGGTCCCATCATTTGAGAATGAAGCAGAGTGCCAGTATGAGTAGTTCGGGTCATTCACCGCATCCACGCGCTTGGGATGCACAGGATCTTTGATGTCGAGCAGAATTCCATTTCCGGAACACGCTCCTGCTGCGAGCCCAATGGCGGAATAAACCGTGATGTCATGGCACTGGTTTGTGTCCTTGGGCTTTTCCGACCCTGGCTTGCCGTGCGTGCCACCGTTGTTCAGGCCATTGATTGCTCCTGTCCGGGCGTTCATGAACACACGTGGATTGGAAACGATTTTCGCGTCTTGGGGCGCGGCCAGTGGAACCTTGATTACGTCAATGCGAAACAGCGCTGTGTCGGGATCTTTATCAGGTTGTTCCCCTGAGCATCCGGCGAGTTCTTCCGTCTGGCGCACGAACGAGGTGCCCGAAACATAGATGTAAACATTGTTTTTGTCGTTTGGATCCACCACCAGCGTATGTGTGTGGGATCCGCGACAGGTCTGCACGGCAGCGACTTGCCTTGGGTTCCTGATATCAGAAATGTCGAAGATCCTCACCCCACGGAAACGGTCCTTTTGCGCTGCAGGAACCGGACGCTTCTTTTCCTTTTGCTCTTCGGGAGTCGGTGGAGGTCCTGGAGGAAAGCCTTGTGTACCGCAATCAAGGCGTCCGTTCGGCATTTCCACTGACATAAAGAGCAGGTTCTTATAAACGGAAACGTCGCCCTGCCCGCCCGGGCACACCAGCGAGGTCACCAGCGAGGTATTCGCAGGCTTGGCAATATCATAGATATTTACGCCATAGAAATTGCCCTGGAAGAGGTAGTTGCCCTGGAACGCAAGATCGGAGTTGGCGAACGCAAGCTGTGCCAGCACGAGGTGCAGCGGCTTGGGAATCTTCGCGCTCGGCACGCCCAACATGCCAAGCATCTTTTCTACCTTGGGATCATCCGGATTATCGGACCCTAGCTGGAAAGCCGCGGGCTTTTTCACCAGCTCAAGATGCTTCATGCCCATGGCGGCTTCACCCGCGTCATAAAGACCGGGTGACAGCTTGGCGCGCGGATCGTCTACGTTCGAGCCAGTCATTCCCGGAGGCAGCGCAGGAGCGGGCTCCGGCGCAAACGGGTTCTCCTCTTCATCCGCAGCGGCTTTCGCCCCGGGTGAGGGCGAAGGAGAGGGCGCAGGAGCCTGCGCCTGAATCCGGCTCAGACCAAAGAACAGGAAGATTGTTGTGATCGCCACGCGAAAGGCGATACTCGACACTCGGTTCATTGTTTCTCCTCTGGAATCGTTTTCTCTAGCATGGATTGCATGATCCTGATTTCGGCGCGCTGCGTGTTATCAGCATCGGTCGCGAAGTCGAACAGCTCGGCATCTTGTCCCGCGCCGGCGGTATCAAACAGGTCCTTCACCATGGTCAAAGCGCCGTTGTGGTGCTGAATCATCCCGGTCAAAAACAGATGTTCAAATTCGGCCCCCTGGGCCTCGCGCAGAGCTTCCATCTGCTCCGGTGTCAGCATACCGGGCATGAGCACGGCTGCGTGGTGCGGCATGCCCATTCCTTCCATTGCTGCCATCGGAAGGGAGAGTGGCTCTCCGCGCGCCGCCAGCCACCGCTTCATAAACTTGATCTCGTCCTGTTGCGATCTGCTGATGCGCGCGCTCAGTGTGCGCAGATTTTTGTTTTCGGTGTGGGAGGAAATCAATGCTGTCATTTCCACCGCTTGCGCGTGGTGCATGATCATGCCCTGCATGAACTCGACCTCCGCTTGCGAGAGCGGCGGCAGATTCGCGGTGGTAGACGACGGCAGCTTTCTGCTCGGATGGCCTGGCGCGCCAGGCTGGATCACCACCGGCGCCGCAGCATCAGACTGCTGCGCGCCAACAGATAATGGAGCAGCCAGCAGCAGGCCACAAGCAAAGATGATTGCCGAGAGATAAAAACTACTTCGCAGCATTGGTCAGCAATTTCATTCTGACTGGGTGAAAGCTCGCCACGGAATACTACCATTTTCCAAGTCTCTTGCCAGCCAAACAGGATTCAGAGAGGACGGATCGCAGGGTTACTTCCTTCAGTCTTCGGGAAAAATCAAAATGGGCCTGAGACCAAGAAGCGGTGACGGTTTCCTTGGCCACAAGCCCATTCGATCCTGAATCGGATCGGAGGTGATGTATTTATTCTAGACGCGCCGGCTGGTAAGTCAAGCGTTGCGCAGGAAATATTTCAGAGTAGTACCGGATTGCGAACCGACATTTTAGAACTGAGAATTTCGCCGCTTGTTCGCAGCCTGCCTGCATTGACACTGTTCCAAAACGGATGTTACCGTAAATAGTTTGGTGGTCGCCCCCGTCCGCTCCCTGATTTACTAAACATAAAACAGATAAAGCATGGAAACACTCAGACAACTAGGCGAATTACTGCTTACCTCCATCCCGGCGATCATCAGCATACTGATCGTTTGGGGCGCCTATCAATCTCTGGTTTACCGTCGCTTGCATCAGGTCCTGGTGGAGCGCCACGCCCGCACGGAGGGCGCGGTGCAAAGTGCGCACGAACAGATTGCATCGGCCGAGAAGCGCACGTCGGAGTACGAGCAGAAGTTGCGCGACGCCCGTTCGCAAGTCTATAAAGCCCAGGAAGCTCAGCACCGGCAGATCATGGAGCATCGCAGCTCAGCGCTGGCCGAAGCGCGCAAGCATGCGGACGAGATGCTGGACCGCGCCCGGGCAGCAACCATGCAGGAATTGGAAGCCGCCAAAGCCGCATTGCAGAAGCAAGCCGATTCGCTTGCGGATGAGATTATTGATTCCATCCTGCGGCCCGCGGCGGCAACCGAGGGAGGGCGATAACATGCTTCCTCGTTTCCGCAGATCTTGCCTCATCGCGTTCGTCGCCTTTGCTTTCGCCGCCCTTTGCTTTAACTCTCTTGTCGTCCGCGCTCAGGCTGGGAACCCTCCAGTTCCGGCGCAGGCCACGGGTGGAGCTCCCCAGGGCCAGCCTGTCGAAAATGCGCAGCAGCCCGAAAACAAGAACGAATCGAAGAACGATGAGGCGTCTGATACTGAAGCGTTCCGCCATTCTGCTTCGGTAAAAGCCATCGCTCACGTGACGGGCCTAAGCCTTGATCAGACGTTCTGGATCAGCGTCGTGATCAACTTCATCATCGTGGCTGCCATTCTTTGGGTGCTGCTGAAAAAGACTTTGCCGGTAGCTTTTCGCAATCGCGGCCAAGCTATTCAGAAGCGCATGGATGAAGCCCGCGCGGCCAGCGAAGAAGCACGCCGGCGTCTGACTGAGGTGGAAGGCCGGCTCTCGCGTCTGGATGTGGAGATCGCCGACATGCGCCGCCGCGCCGAAGAAGCTGCAACAGCGGAACAGAAACGGATTCTGGCCGAAGCAGAAGATGAGCGTCGCCGGATCATTGCGTCCACGGAGCAGGAGATCGCCGCCGCCGCCAACAACGCGCGACGCGAGTTGAAAGCGTACGCGGCCAAACTTGCAGTGGATCTGGCCGAAAAGAAGATCAGCGTGGATAACGCTACAGACCAGACTCTGGTGCGCGAGTTCGTCGCACAACTGGGAAAGGACGGACGATAAAGTGTCCGCAGCTGCAGGTCGGTACGCCCGCGCCTTCGCCGAAGTCGTGATGGACCGTGAGCTTGATGCCGACGCAACCGTGCGTGAGTTGAATGACTTTGCCGATTTAGTGAATCAGAGCTCGGAGTTGCGCAATGTGCTCCAGAACCCTTCTGTCGAGCACAAACAGAAAATCAAGCTGCTGGACGCGATTATCGAGAAGATGGGTGGATCGAAAATGCTGCGCAACTTCCTCGCTGTGCTGATAGATCATCACCGCGTCCGGCAGATTGAAGAAATCGCCACCCAGTTGCGCCATGAGCTCGACGCAAGGATGGGCATTGCCGAAGCGGACGTAAGCTCGGCGCGGACGCTTGGTCCGGCAGAACGAAAAGATCTTGAACGCAAGCTGGCGCAACTTACGGGCAAAGCGATTCGCGCCAGTTATGGTGAAGATGCAAAGCTCCTGGGAGGCGCAGTGGTGCGCATTGGAAGCACGATTTATGACGGCTCAGTGCTGGGGCAATTGGAAAAAATCAAGCAGCAGATCGCAGGGGCCTGATGGACTGAGCGGCGGTCTCGATTGGAAGGAAGAGATTCAGAAATTTCAAACTTGAAATTTCAAATTGCAAATTATTTATGGCTCAAATTAAAGCAGACGAAATCACAAAGCTGATCCGCGAGCAGATCGAAAACTACGAATCGAAGATCTCCGTGGACGAAGTAGGCACCATCATCTCGCTGGGCGACGGCATCGCCCGCGTGCATGGCCTGGACAAAGTAATGGCGGGCGAACTGCTCGATTTCGGACACGGCCTCGCCGGAATTGCCATGAACCTGGAAGAAGACCAGGTTGGCTCAGTGCTCTTGGGCGACTACACGGAAGTAAAAGAAGGCGGCGAGGTAAAGCGCACGGGCCGCATCATGTCCGTCCCCACCGGCGAGGCTCTCATCGGCCGCGTGGTGAACGCACTTGGACAGCCCATTGACGACAAGGGCCCGATCAATGCCAGCAAGCAGATTCCTGTGGAACGCATCGCTCCGGGCGTAATTGATCGCCAGCCGGTGCGCGAGCCAATGGCTACAGGTCTAAAGGCGATTGACTCGATGATTCCGATCGGTCGCGGACAGCGCGAGCTCATCATTGGCGATCGCCAGACAGGAAAAACCGCTGTTGCGCTCGATACCATCATCAACAACAAGGGCAACAACCTGATTTGTATCTACTGCGCGATTGGCCAGAAGCGCTCTTCTATTGCCCAGGTTGTGAAAGTGCTGGAAGACTATGTCGCCATGGACTACACGATCGTGGTTGCGGCTTCTGCTTCTGAACCAGCCCCCATGCTTTATCTGGCTCCTTATGCCGCTTGCGCCATGGGCGAATTTTTCCGCGACAGTGGACGACATGCGCTAGTGATCTACGACGATCTTTCCAAACACGCGGCTGCTTACCGCGAGATCTCCCTGCTACTGCGGCGTCCACCCGGCCGCGAAGCTTATCCGGGAGATGTTTTCTACCTTCACTCCCGTCTGCTGGAGCGCGCAGCCAAAATGTCGGACAAGACCGGCGGCGGATCGCTGACGGCACTTCCCGTGATCGAAACTCAGGCCGGCGACGTTTCCGCGTACATTCCGACCAACGTAATTTCCATCACTGATGGCCAGATTTTCCTTGAAACCGATCTGTTCAACTCCGGCGTACGTCCGGCTGTGAACGTTGGAATTTCCGTAAGCCGCGTCGGCGGTTCGGCGCAGATCAAGGCCATGCGTCAGGTGGCTGGCAGCCTGAAACTCGATCTCGCGCAGTATCGTGAACTCGCAGCATTCGCGCAATTCGGCTCAGACCTGGACAAAGCCACCCAGAACCAGCTCAATCGAGGCAAGCGACTGGTGGAAATCCTCAAGCAGGACCAATACCAGCCTCTTCCCTTCAGCAAACAAATCCTGATCATTTACGCCGGTACCAACGGCTATCTGGACGATCTCGAAGTCGAGCAGATTCGCAGCTTTGAAGCCGAGCTTTACAAGTACGTAGATTCCATGAACCCGCAATTGCTGGATTCGATTATGCAGAAGAAGACACTCGATGACGCATTGAAGGCGGACATCAAGAAGACGCTGGATGAGTTCAAACAGCGCTTCGTGAGCGAGAGGCAACTGGCAGGCGCAGGGGCGAGAGCGTAGCCCTGCGATGGCAAACCTTCTCGATATTCGTCGGCGGATTCGCAGCGTGCGCAACACGCGGCAGATTACCAAGGCCATGCAGATGGTCTCGGCGGCCAAGCTGCGGCGCGCTCAGGAGCGAGCGCTGGCGGCGCGTCCTTACGCGCAGATGTTGACCAGTGTGCTGAAGTCACTGGTCTCGCGGGTCGATCCCTACAACCCGAAGACCGGAGAGCCGGTGAATTCGCTGCTGGTGCGGCGTCCTGAGAAGAGCGTGCTGTTGATTGTGGTCTCGGGCGAGAAAGGTCTGGCAGGCGCTTTCAACTCCAACATCCTGAAAGCTGCCACACGCTTCATGGAAGTGAAGTCCGGCAAGAACATTGATCTAATTGCCATGGGCCGCAAATCGCGCGACTTCTTCCGCCGTCGTTATCCGGTATGGAATGAGGGTGAGCCGCGCAAAGGCACGGTCCAGATTGTGGGTGAGTACGCCGGACTGATGAATCGCGCTCAATTCGGCAGCGCGCGTGATATTGCCGAGAAGGTCTGTCGTCTCTACACCGAAGAGAAGATTGATTCGGTTTACCTGGTTTACAACGAATTCAAGTCGGTCATCGCGCAACGTTTGGTGGTGGATGACGTACTCCCCATAGTCAAAGTGGGCGAGCAGGTGCGCGAGTTCGCTGAAGAAGTAAGCGAGGAAGAACGCAAGAAGCGGATCGAAGC